>RZYY01000486.1 GCA_009930115.1 Sphingobacteriia bacterium
GAGATAGTTCTACGTATACTTATAAAAACGATGCAAGCACCTATGAAAATAATCGCTTTTGGGATAAGAATGTTAGTGGTGATGGTGTTTCATTTGCGGTTTCGGCAAGCGATTTTAGGTTGTTATCGTTCATAGAAAATGCTTATTTCACAATGGCTACAGCTTTCGACTTTACAAGTCTTACGGTAAGTTCTGGTGTTGAGATACTAGACTACTTCCGTTCTAAAAAACGAACAGTAACAACATCCGGTAGACCAACTAATGGACTATTATCGGGAACACAGTGTTATGATGACAACCTAAAAAAACCGATTTGGTGGGATGGGTGGCAATGGAAAGATGGTTCGGGTACGATCGTATAGAACCATAATGACAAGTTTCTGAAAATCATTTCGGTTAGTCGAACGCACCTGTTTCTGAAAATGTAAATTGCATTTTCATCGCCCAAACAACAAAAAAAGAGAGCTTGCTGATCATTCAGCAGGCTCTTCTTTTTTAATTGAATCAAGTGATTTTTTTATGAGTTCCAATATTGCGGCGTTCCTACTGCTGATCCGATTCTCTTCAGAAAAATTCGTATGGATCCCCCTTCTTTTTATATAAAATTATTGCTTGTCCCTATTTTGTCCCTAATGTCCCTAGCCCGTCTCTACTTAGGTCAGCAGCTTCCTGCGATAATAAATCTGTAATCTTCAATAGCTTCCTTCAATTCGTCGGAAGTCGAAAGGGTGATTTGCACTTTTTTCGATTTATCGATGCCAGACCGAACCTTTTCTCGTTCGTGTAAAGGTATAATTTTTGATTTGTCTTTTGGATAATGTACATCTTTGTAGTTGTCCCTATGGCATTTGAAGCAAACAGTTTTTAGATTGGCAAGGCTGTTTTTCCCGCCTTGGCTAATCGGAAGTATATGGTGAACCTCTATATTGCTTGTAGACCCGCAATCTTAATAGCCTGGCAAACAAGAAGCTGATTACCGAACTAAAAGAAACAAAACAAGAACTAGCAGACCTGAAGAGTCTGCTGACTGAAAAGGGAGTGATTTGATGGCAACACCAAAAATAATACCGTATGAAGTACAACTAAGGTCCACGAAAATCAAGAGGAAC
>RZYY01000487.1 GCA_009930115.1 Sphingobacteriia bacterium
CCAGTACCTCACCGTTTACGGCATTAAACAAGGTAACCATGGTTTCTGCCTGCAACGCAGTTTCAATCAAAGACAACAGTTTTGCCTGCACCACGAGTTTGTCCCCTTCACGCACAAAACGAGGTAAATTCGGAATTACCATTAACTCTTTTTGTGTCACCAGTTCGTTTTCAAAAACTACGGTTTTTAAATCCTGGGTATGTGCCACCCCGGCAACCTTCCAGCCGGTAACCGATTCTGGTGCCTTGAAATTCACCGTTACCTTTCCGTCATGATCGCTGTATAAGGTTGGATAGAAAAACCCGGTTTCCCGAAAATCGCGTCGCATCACAACGGCTTCTGATGCATTTTCCAACACAGCCTGATCACCGGCTTTTAAAAACAAGGTTTCAGAAATTTCCTCTTCCTGCATTGCCACAGGCATTCCTTCATCCACTCTCCCTGCGGCATTACGCTGCATGGATCGCTTCATATCATTCCGTCCGTATGGCGAAGGTTGCCATATCATCCGATCATAATTCCGTGCCAGTGGTGCCGGATAAGAAGTACGCGGTGATCTGAAATAATATTGCGGATAATTCAAGCCAAACTTCAATCCATTTACAGCAAATCGTTTGGTATTGTCCGGATAGAGGTTCAGGGTATAATTCAATGGGGCAATGGCATCAAGTGACTTATCATAAAGTGTAATCAAAAGTTCGGAGGACACACCATTCCCATTGAAATCACTAATTTTTAATTCCCATGTTTCTTTTTTCCCAGGTTCCGTCTTATCACGGAAGGTCAAAAAATCGACCTTCAACTTTTTATTTGTATAAGGGACATGAATTCGGATATTTTTCTCGTATTGCCTATTATGTATCATTCCGTAAAGAGTAATAAAAATATCTCCCCGATAACTTTCCTTAACAGGAATAAGCAATTCGTGGCGTGAGTTATTTAATGTAATAACCTGATTATCAATTTTTTCACCATCTACAGTAAGAAAATAATGAATTTTAAAATTCCTTTTAGCGGAGCTTACCAGCAGACGAACCGTATCGCCCGGTACATATTCGGGTTTTAATGGTGCCATGTACAATACCTCCTTCACGGGGGCATCTGTAC
>RZYY01000488.1 GCA_009930115.1 Sphingobacteriia bacterium
GTATTTGTGATTGTATCCCGGTTCGGTTTTTATTTGTATCGCTGTTTGATTTTCCCCATAAGATCATGATAATTCACCATGAAAACGCCAATAAGAATGAGCAGAATAAATGCGATGTGTGCCAGCCCCAGAACTTCGCCGTCGCCTAGTCCCCAGAGGGTTGACACCACGGGCATCAGATAAGTGACCGATGCCACAAAAAGAATATCTGCTATTTTTATTAAATGATAATACATCAGCAAAGCCATTGCTGATCCCACAATTCCCAAAATGCTCATGTACAGAATTCCAAATCCGCTACCTGCTGTGGTTTTTGTTATCTGAATAAAATCGGTGTATCCAAAGAGATATATAGTAGAAAACAATCCGGTGATGAAAAAAACTACCGAAACGATTGAAAGGGTGGGTACATTACTGAGCCAGCGTTTGATAAAATTGATGTTGATTGCATAGGATGTTGTTGCAATGAGAATATATATGCCATAGGAAAAATTGAACGAGAGTGTTTTATCCCCTGCAAAGGCCAGCAATCCAACGATGCCGGCAAATCCGATAACAACGCCGGCAATACTAAGCAATCTGGCTTTGTAGCTAAAAAAAATGATTCCTATGATCAATGTAAACAGCGTCGTGGTACTATTCAGGATGCCTGCAACATAGCTTTCAATGCCGGTTTGAGCATAAGCAAACAGAAAGGCAGGAAGACCATTTGCCAGAATCCCTGACAACGTTAGAAGAAGAAAAGTTTTAAATGGCATTTTGAAAATGTATATCAATGCAGGAATTAGCATGATAGAAAAAGCAGCTGTCATTCGGTATGCCGCGACAATGTTGCTTGGGAAATACACCAGCGCTTTTTTCATTAAAATGAACGAAGAACCCCAGGTGAGCACCAGAATTAACATGAATAGCAGTGAAACACCTTTATTTCCTCTCATTGATTCCTTTGATTACATCCAGCGTTTTCGTTTGAAATAGAGAATCAGAAAAATAACGATCAGAGCCATGATGCCTATTATCATTGAAAACGCAAAGGGATGCTCGCCAAACGGCAATGCCACATTCATTCCGTATAATCCGGTGATAAATGTCATCGGCAGTAATGTT
>RZYY01000489.1 GCA_009930115.1 Sphingobacteriia bacterium
AATGCGTGTCCTGGAGGCTGTATACAAGCTAAACAACCACCCGACAGCCGAGAACATCATAGATCACATCAGGAAAAACGACCCCAACATCAGTGCCGGCACAGTATATAAGGTGCTGGATACTTTGGTAAGAAACAATCTGATCAAAAAGGTCAAAACGGAAAAAGACGTAATGCGCTACGATGGCGTCATGGAAAACCACCATCATCTGTATTGTATTGAATGCGACTATATTGAAGATTATAAAAACGAAAAGCTTGACGTATTGCTAGAACAATTCTTCAGAGAAAACAAGATCGATAATTTCAACATTGAAGAGATAAAAGTCAGCATTAACGGAAATTTCATCATTCACAAAAATAAAAATCACAATTAATAACCTAATATCTATACAATTATGGCTTGTGTAAACGGTGTAAAACCACTAAAAAAGAAAAAAAACAAAGAAAACGCAGTTGAAAATTTTAAAATGGAGGAAAAACCTATGAACGGAACAATGGTAAGACAAGAAATGCCCGAGTTTGAAATGGAAGCGTATGACGCAAAAACTGGTCATTACAAAACGGTTTCCAGCGCGGATTATAAAGACAAATGGACCGTAATTTGTTTTTATCCCGCAGATTTCACTTTCGTATGCCCCACTGAAATTGCGGCCATGAACGCTCATTACGATGAATTCCAGGAACTGGGCGTAGAACTCTTGCCGATCTCCGTCGACTCGAAATTTTCCCACAAAAGATTTGCAGAAACAGAGCCCATCCTTAAAGGTCTGAAATTGACTTTAGGCGCTGATACCACACTGGAAGTCAGCCGCAGCTTTGGCGTTTTGATTGAAGAAGAAGGCGTTGCCTTAAGAGGCCGTTTCCTTTTCAACCCCGACGGTGTATGCGTGGCACAGGAAGTTCAGGCCGATTCCGTGGGAAGGAACGTGAATGAATTCCTGAGGCAGATCAGGGCATGGCAACATGCCAGCAAAACCGGAGAAGTATGTCCTGCAGGCTGGAGGCCGGGTAAGAAAACATTACCTGTTCAGAAAGAAGTTGAGCAAATGACCGGCAGGGTAGGTGATTACATAACATTGGAAGAAATTTTAAGTTAATCCCAA
>RZYY01000171.1 GCA_009930115.1 Sphingobacteriia bacterium
AGATTAGTGTTTTTTTAAGAAACAATTTTAAGAAGATTTTACTCGCCGAAAGTTGATTCCTGCAGCATAACTCTTTTGAAATAAGTGTTCAAAGCTATAGAGACAAACAGGCTATCCTTAAGCTGCTTTTTTTCTTCCGAGAAGTTTTTTTTGCACTTTAAAAAGTGCTGTTAAGGTTGAGTCATGCTGCGGAAAAGCCTGAACAGTAAGCTTTTTATATTTGTTAATAGCCCTGTTCTTAATTTCCTTTTCTTTAAAAACAGTTTCAAGCAAATCTGAACTGCCTAGTAATTCGATCATCAGTCTGGTTGTTATATCCGGTTTACGACCATAAATCAATGCTCTTTCTATTGTTGTAAGCATCGGTTTTAAACTGTCGCAACGATTAACGCGGTAAAGTTTCCCCAGTTTTATACCCAGCCAATCGATTGTTTCAATGCTAATACAATGGATTCGTTCAAGGTGTTTCATCTGTATTTTAAAATACTTGTTTTCCTTTAGGATAAGTTTTTAAAATACCCAGGAGAATTTCTTCCCCGTTTGGTTTTCAAGGAACATCATTAATTCGTTGAGTACAGGATCATTTGGATTGCCGGGGGAAAATTCTATTCTTCCCGAATTAATCTTCAAATTTCCTGATAAGACCAGTTCAGAAAGAGCTGCAGCCAGCAAAATATTTAGCAGATTGTTTTTTTCTTATCCGGCCACTTTCAGGGTTCATGCTATAAAGAATTAGCCAGTCCTTAATACCGTGTTTCATGGTTCAGGAGTTTTGCTCGCCGGTGCTTCAGATTCAGTTCCTTCTTTTAGTCTGCCTGATTGTTTCAGTGCATTATGGATGATCCATTCAATCTGTCCGTTAATGCTTCGGAATTCATCAGCAGCCCATTTTTCGAGCATTTCCATAGTACTTGGATTGAGCCTGAGCACAAACGTTTTCTTTTTTGACATTTTAAGTGATTATTGGTGCAATGTTCCGGTATTGATTACTGGACTAGCATCTTTATCCGAACATAAAACAACCATGAGATTACTTACCATGGCGGCTTTCTTTTCCTCGTCAAGATCAATGATTTGTTTTTCAGATAGTTGATCGAGAGCCATTTCTACCATACTCACTGCTCCTTCCACAATCTTCTGTCGTGCTGCAACAATGGCAGATGCCTGCTGACGGCGAAGCATGGCACCGGCAATTTCGGAAGCGTATGCCAAGTAGGCAATTCGTGCTTCCATAACATGAATACCGGCAATTTCAAGTCTTTCACGAAGTTCGTCTTCAAGTTGCTGGTTTACCTCTTCACCCCCTGCCCGTAAGGTAATTTCAGCCTGTTCGTCGTCAAAGTTGTCGTAAGGATATGCCCCGGCAAGTTTGCGAATAGCTGCTTCACTTTGTATATCAACAAAGCGGATGTAATCGTCAACTTCAAAAGCTGCCCTGAAAGTATTCTCAACTTTCCAAACCAGAACAATCCCGATCATGATAGGATTCCCGATTTTATCATTTACCTTAATTGGCTCACTGTTCAGGTTTCGGGCACGCAGCGAAATTTTTTTCCTTGTATAAAATGGATTGATCCAGTAAAAACCATTTTTCTTGATTGATCCTGAATATTTCCCAAATAGCACAAGCACGCAGGATTCATTTGGATTTACAATTTGCAGACCTATCCAGCTGAACAGGTCCGGGATAAGTAGTAAAAGCCAGAAAAAATTTTCTGTAACAATTGTCAGCCAAACCGGGGCTAACAATAACAATAATGCAATTAGTGACCCAAAGTAACCTAATGCCGGGGAAAGATGTTTCTCTTTTTCCATAATGATATATTATTAGTATTAAAATGATATTACAAAAATAAAAAATTCATTTTAAATCAAAGAAAAAATGGATAAATTTAAAGAGAAAAATTTCCGGCAAATCATTAAAAAACAAACAGAATGAGCAAATGGCAGGTTTAAGATTCATCTGTATTGTCATAAGTTTCGTGTACTTTTGCACTTTAAAATTTGAAAAATATGGCTATTCATCAAATAAGTTCAGCATTGCTCAACTTCGAAGACATTCAGCGCATTATTTCAGAGAACTGTCAGCTTGAGTTATCAGCAGAAGCTGTTTACAAGATTCAAAAGTGCCGTGATTATCTTGACGACAGAATGCAGAAAAGTGACGAACCTATTTATGGTATTAATACTGGTTTTGGCGCTTTACATGATGTGCGTATACCGCATGAAGATTTGGGGCAGTTACAGGAAAATCTTGTGATGTCGCATGCCTGCGGTATGGGAGATGAAGTGCCGGGAGAGATAGTTAAACTAATGCTGCTTCTGAAAGCGCATGCACTGTCATATGGCCACTCGGGAGTACAGGTTGCTACTGTTCAGCGATTGATCGATTTTTTCAACAACAACGTAGTTCCAGTCGTTTACCAGCAGGGATCACTGGGAGCTTCAGGTGATTTAGCTCCGCTTGCTCACCTTTGTTTGCCCATGCTTGGTAAGGGAGAGGTTTACTTAAATGGGGAGAAGATGTCGGCTCAGGAAATGAATCAAAGAATGGGATGGGAGCCTATTAAATTGCAATCCAAGGAAGGGTTGGCATTACTTAATGGTACGCAGTTCATGAGTGCCTATGGTATATACCTCTGTCTGCGGATTTTTAAACTTTCAAGGCTGGCCGATATTATTGCAGCAATTTCACTGGATGCTTTTGACGGACGAATCGAACCTTTTCACGAGTTAATTCAGCTTATCCGTCATCATAAGGGCCAGATAAAAACGGCCAGACGCATAAGGAACATACTTGAAGGGAGTGAGATAATCAGCAGACCGAAAACACATGTTCAGGACCCGTATTCATTTAGATGCATCCCGCAGGTGCACGGCGCTTCAAAAGATTCGATAGATTATGTGGCCTATGTATTTCGCATGGA
This sequence comes from Sphingobacteriia bacterium, assembly GCA_009930115.1. Classification (GTDB taxonomy): domain Bacteria; phylum Bacteroidota; class Bacteroidia; order Bacteroidales; family 4484-276; genus RZYY01. The sequence continues at coordinate 2,928 of RZYY01000171.1, forward strand.
AATTAATGCTGTGACTGACAATCCAACTATTTTCCCGGATGAAGATCTGATAATTTCTGCTGGAAATTTTCATGGGCAGCCTCTTGCTCTTGCTCTTGATAATCTTTGTATTGCTATGTCGGAGCTGGGAAATATTTCGGAGCGCCGAACTTTTCAGTTACTTGACGGAAAACGCAATCTACCCCATTTCCTTGTTGCCAGACCAGGTTTAAACTCAGGCTTCATGATTCCTCAATATACTGCTGCTTCTATCGTCAACCAGAATAAACAACTTTGTACTCCGGCCTCAGTGGATACCATCGAATCGTCGCAGGGACAGGAAGATCATGTCAGTATGGGAGCTAACGCTGCAACAAAAGCTTACAAGGTGCTTGAAAATCTTGAAAGAATCCTTGCGATTGAGTTATTTAATGCCGCTCAGGCACTTGAATTCCGGCGCCCTGCCAGAACTTCACCTTACCTGGAAGACTTCATCAGCAGATATCGTCAAAAAGTTAAATTCATAGAAAATGATAAAATCATGTACGTTGACATGAATAAAACAGTAGAATTTCTCAGGGAAATTGAATTCGGGCTGCCCGGTGAAGACGTGAGCGTTTTTAAACTGTAAGAATCAAATATTGCTACAATTCTTTGATCGAGAGATGTTATAATTTTAATCACCAACGTATTTTTCATTACTCATCAATAAGCTGGTGGATAAAGGTTGTTTGTTCGAAATAATTTCACCAAGACCTGCTGCTCCTTTACAAAATTTTCTTTTCATGTAACGGAAACAACAATTGATCGTCTTTAATTTACATGACGGCAAAAGAGTTTTGTAACCGGACTTTACCTTTTAAAGATAAGCTTTACAGGCTGGCCAGGCGCTTATTGAATAATACCGAAGACGCGGAAGATGCTGTCCAGGAGGTATTTTACAAACTTTGGCTGAAAAATGATGAGCTTGACAAATTGACCAGTGTGGAAGCTTTTGCCATGGTGGTAACCAAAAACTTATGCCTCGACAGAATGAAAACAAATACACATCATAAACCGGATTTGAGTGTTTTGAAAAGCACAGGTGAAAATCCATCGCCGGAAAAAATGATTGAAAACAAAGATGAAATCAACGCTGTACGCCAAATCATCGAAAATTTGCCTTTGCAACAACGTTTGATTATCCACCTGCGTGATATCGAAGAAATGGAATATGATGAAATTGAGCAAATCACAGGAATGAACCCGACTGCGATCAGGGTGAATTTATCCAGAGCACGTAAAACAGTGAGAAATAAATTAATAGCAAAACATAATTATGCATACCAGGGAGATTGAAATATTATTGAACAAATTTTTCGAAGCAGAAACGAATTTGACTGAGGAACAGCAACTCAGGGATTTTTTCCTGTCAGAGAATGTTCCCGATCACCTGAAGCAGTTTATTCCGCTTTTCAAATTTGCTGGAGAAGAAAAGGATATTCAATCATCGAATAAAAATTTGACGAAAAAACTCATTCGCAAAATTGATCTTTCGGGTAAATTCTTGCATAACAGGAGAAAATTGTGGTTCGTCATATCAGGCATTGCAGCAGCAGTTTTATTGATCTTTACCATTGTACTCCGACAAAATTCACCAGCAGAAAAACCGCATTATACCCGTGATGAGATCCTGCTCGCCCGCATGCAAACTGCTCATGTTCTTTTATTTGCCTCAGAGAAACTCAATCAAGGCGAAGAATCATTGCAAAATCTTTCAAAAATGAGTACTGCAATGGCCTCTGTTGAACAGATAAAAAAATTTGACAAGGGAATCATTGCATTAGATCAGGGTTTTGATCCTCTTGAAAATAGCACAGACTATCTTAGTAAATTTTTCAAAATCAATTTATTCACAAATTAAAATTTAAACAATGAAAAAAACGGCATTAGTTATTACAGCTCTCCTGTGGTTGGGGCTTATGATACCGGTATCAGCGCAGAATCCGGTTAAAAAAATGTTTGAAAAATACAACGCTGGCGAGGGATTTACAGTAGTGAGTATTAATAAAGACCTTTTTAATCTTCTGGTTGAGCTTGGAGAGGAAAACGAATCAACTGAAATCAAAGAAGTGCATGATGTAATTGAGGGACTGGACAACATCAGCATACTGATGTACGATGCTAAAAAGGGAAGTGACCCGTCATTTTTAGCTTCTTTCAGAAAGGAGCTTGAATCCCTGAAACTGAAAGATTTCAGTGAGCTGATGATGGTGAAGGAACAGGACGAGGAGGTAAAATTTCTTATTCGGAAAGAAGGTGAAAAAATAAATGAGCTGCTTTTATTGGTTAATCAGGTTGATGAAGCCGGTTTTATTAGTATTACCGGGGACATTGATATTAAATCCATTGCTAAAATTTCGCGAACAATGAATATTCAGGGATTAGAAAACCTGGAGAAAATTAACGAAAAAGCAAAAGAAGAATAATCCTTCAGGTCAAAAGTGTTTTGCTTTAATTTTTCATTCCTGAGGGAAATTTCCGATCAGACTATTAATCAATGATTTGATTATAAAAAACGGGACAAGT
>RZYY01000490.1 GCA_009930115.1 Sphingobacteriia bacterium
TGGTGGAGACGATGGGGATCGAACCCGAAAAATAACGCTTTTTGGTGTAGTATTTTACTTAAAGAACCCTCAAATGGGTGTTTTCAGGATACCATCCAGTGATGGAAAGCCAAAACTGCATCAAAAAACTGCATCAGGCTTAAGCCAAAATGTGTGCAAACATTTGATCTAGGGCCTTTCCTGCTTCAATGTGATCATCTTCTAGCTTATGAACGTATATGTCTGTATTCATACTGGCTGAATGGCCGAAAACAAGTTTTAGCTGTGTTTCAGTTAGGAAGGATTTTGATAGAGAGCCAAGTGTATGGCGAAGACGATATGGTGTGATATCTGTCAAATTGTTTCGTAAACAGTAGTCGTGCATCTCGCGGGAGGATTTGTTCGAGTCTAAAGGTTTCCCGGTTGCTCTAGTAAACACGAACTTCGATAAGATATGGTTTTGCTTTTTGAAAGTTTCAGCGCGAACCAAAATGTTCTTAGCATGAGGAATTAGCAACTCTGTTCTAGCAGCATTCCGATTTTTGCCATTCGTAATTTGGCCGTGCCTGTTCAATGATCTTTTTATTTCTATTCGATCTGGCTTGATATCATCCCATTGAAGTCCATATACTTCACCAGGACGGAAACCATAAATCAATATTAGCTGCCACGCCATCAAGTATGGATCGAGTGCCTCATCAGATAGAAATTTCCTAACATCTTGTAGTGAAAATGTTTTCTTCTCTGCCTTACAGAACTTTGACGGGACCTCAAGCATGTCCGGTCGCCAGCCAATGTAACCAGATTTTTTTAAAAACTTGAAAAAAAGGTTAATCTCCGATCTGAGATTAGAGGCGGTCTTCTTCCTTCAGAGTGTACAATCTTTTGTGTAAACGCGATCCCTTAGAAACATAGGAGAAGAAGATCAACTCTTGTAAAATTTTGTTACTTACAAAAAAAACACACAAGAAGGAGATCCTCATGTCAGATTTTACGACGGACTTAGCCGTTGCGTTAGCTTCGAACCAGCTGGTTTTGATTCTTGAATTTACACTTCAAGTGCAACACCTCTGAAAAAAGAAAGTGCCCCCTAGCACCGGTCCCCTTACAATGATAGTAACTA
>RZYY01000172.1 GCA_009930115.1 Sphingobacteriia bacterium
TTTCCATCCCGTTAACAGGATCATTCCGGCAGCCAGAGCTTCGTTGACAGGTGCTTCACCCTGCCATTGACGGTAACCTCTCTTGTGCAGCGACTCCCCTGAGCTGTCAAGTGATATGGTACACTCATTGCCGGCCAGATGCAGGTTAATCCGCAAATCAGGATTGATCAGATCAACCGACGGCCTTACCCCCGATTTTTCTCTGAATTGATCGGCAATGGCATCTTTCGCTTTTTGGGCAGCATACTGTGAATTATTTATTGACGAATTGCTCACAAAGGCATCTATCGCAATGGTTTGCTCCGGACTGAGGTAATTCGACCAATCGGTTTCCCTGATTTGTTGATACAGCTCTTCCCCGTCTGCTGCATTTCTCACGGCAATTACTTTTAAGATACGCAATGCAGTACGGCAGAGATAATTGGCCCTGTACATCGTTTTGATGCTGCCACTGAATGCAACTGCCCTGTTGAGCACCCTGATGTTGTCTCCTCCAGTAGCTTTGATTTCGCCTGCAAGCATTTCTTCCAGTCCGGTGTGTGTTTTTGCCACCATGTTGAAATAATTGTCGTCGGCAGCCGATGAAGCCGGGCGAAGGTCATTTTTATCCCCGGGTCTGAGAACCAATATTTTTTGTTTTGTCATTTCGTCTGATTTTTTTTAGCCTCAAAAAAGCCCTGATTCGGTTACCGATTCTACTGATGGATTGTTGCTTATGACTTCCAATCAGGTAAGCAAGCTTACGGGTAGCGTCCATGTTTTCGAATATAATTTTCAGGCTGGCCAGAAAAGGGATAACGAGTAACATGCCTGCTACTCCCCAAACCATTCCTCCGGCTATCAGTCCGAGAATAGTGATGAAAGGGTTCAGCTTCACATATCCGCCGGTGATATTTGGTGTGAGAATGTTGTTTTCGGTGAACTGAACGAAGGCAAAGAAAATTATCACCCCAAGTGCAAGATTAACCGAATCACCCGTGAGCAATGCAAACATGAAAGGGAAAAATGCACCGATCCAGGTGCCAAAGTAAGGAATGAAATTCAGGAAAGCAGATATAACCCCGAAAAGAATCGGATACTTCAACCCGATAAAATAAAGTCCTGCGGAATTGATAACGACCAGGATCATTACCACTACAAAGGCACCTCCGAAAAAACGCTGCGACACGAAGGAGATTTCCCTCAATATCCTGCTCACATCATCCTGACGTTTTTTTGATGCAAGCTGAAGGATAAAATGCCGGAAACGTTCATGATAAAACAAAGTATAATAAGTAAAAACGGGTATGATAAGCAACTTAAACAGTGTTCCTGCTGTGGCATCCAGCAGGTTGTTGAATACCTTACTTCCCGAATCAAACATGTTGTTCAACTGATCTTTCACCCAGTTTTTCTGCATGGCCACACTTACCCCCATATTATCTTCGATGTATTGCGATAACTGATTGATATTATCAAATGCTTTCTGCCTGATGTCGGGGAAATCTTCAGCAAGCCGGGCTATTTCACTGATAAAAATCACGGACAAACCACCTATCAACAGCATCATAAAAAGTAATGCCAGGAAAATGGACAAGCCTTTTGGCAAACCAAACCGGCATAAAAAACGACAGACAGGATAGAGCAATGAACTGAGCAATAAACCGAAAGCCAGGGGCACCAGAAAATCCTGCGCTGCAATCATGATAAATACTGCGGCAATGATAAACAACAACAGGAAGGTTGCTTTTTGAATAAACGGGAAAGGCTTATCCATGATTATTTACATTAAATGTTGATTTGCAGGGAAAATAACTGATTATTACTATTGAAATTGTTCTGCACATCCATTCCCGGTTCCTGAATACAAACCTGAATAATTTTTACAAATATATCAATTAACAGCCAATTGCAATGGTTTGATTCTCATTTAAAAAAACAAATTTCAAATTTTTATGCAGAAATGTGAATTTATCTCGTCAAATGTGTGAAAAAAGCAATTTTATAGTAACTTTGCACCCATAATTCATTGTTTAATTAAAATCTTCAGCTTATGAAACTGTTACGTTTACTCTCAACAATTACATTTGTAATGATTGTTCTGGCGGCTTTCAGTCAGACACAGATCACTTACAGCAAGCATGCACCAGAGATAGGGCATACTGCGGTGATCAAAGCACTTTACAGTGATTTCGAACCAATTAACATTGATCCGGGACCTTCCGGAACAAATGTAACATGGAACTTTTCTTCCTATGTTGGTACCGAAGAAGAAACAACCTCTTTCATCGATCCTGCACAAACACCGTTTGCCGACGACATCGCCGGTACAGGGGTAAATCTTGCCGTTGCGATGGCCGATGATGAAACAAATGGTTACGGATACTATATTTCCACCGTGGAAAGCTTTATGGCACACGGGTTTGGACTGGTTTATGAAGGCGAGCCGCAAATCTATGCTGAGTATGAGCCTCCGCTGGTTCAAATGGTGTATCCCTTTGCTTATGGTGATGACTTTGATACTTACAGCCAAATCGAAATCAGCTTCGAAGGAATGTCAAATATTACCAAGCAATGGATAACTGTAACTGCCGATGCCTGGGGAACACTTACCAATCCTGTCGATACCTACAATGACGTTCTGCGCGTAAAAACACATACAGTAGATTCCGTTTTTACTTACATGAATGGGATTTTATTTATGTCGAGCGGTTCCGAAATGATTGATTACACATGGTACAGCAACGAACATAAATACATGATCCAGAATATTTATGGTGATCTGGTTGACGAAAATCTGGAAGTTTTCGGAGTAGATTATCTGGTTGAAGAATCAGCAGGTATCGGCAATCCTGAGCTCACAGGTGTTTCGGTTTATCCAAACCCTGCCTCGGATATTCTTCATATCAGAAATGGCATTGGTCAATACCTTATCTCTGATATGACCGGCAGAAAAGTGATGGAATTTGATGCCAGCCGCTCAGAGACAACCGGAATTGATGTATCAGGTCTGTCTGAAGGCATGTACATTTTGCATCAGATCGAAAACGGTTTTCATGTGTCTTCCTCCAAAATCGTGATTAACAGGTAGTTTTTTATCCTTTAAAGAAACAACTAAAGACTTTTAAAAGTCAGCATTTAAAATTTTTTGATAAATTGAAGGAGCGCAAAGATGAATGGTTTTAATTTGCTCTTTGCGCTCCTTTTTTTTATGACTAAATCTTTTCATAAAGTCGGATGAAGACAAATCTGCTTTTTTGAAAAAACAATCCACCTTTATTATTTTACTTTCTTATGTCTTGTTACAAAAGAAAGTAACAAATCCGCCAGCTTGCTGAAAGAATTTAATGTCAATCTTCACAACAACAACCGGCGTCTGAATGACCGGCATTATAAAAATTTCGTAAGTTTTCAAAGGAAGGATTGCAGCGTAAGCCTGCAGTAAGCAATACAGAAGCCAGCGAAGGCCTGTGTGCAGGCGCGGCTTATATTGCGCAGACAATCCGACCTGTAGAAAACAAGAAATTTTTATCAAGCCTTGTCCGCCTACTGGCGGATGGTGCTTTTGGGACAAGCCAAAAGCACGAAATAGTAAATAAGACAGAATCTCCAGCTAACCAACGCATTACTTTTCATGCCTTGTTTTGCCGAAAAATGAATTTAATTGGCGGTTTCAGCTAACCCTGACAGGGTTTCTAACCCTGTCAGGGTTTGGGTAGATGTTTTATCACCCTGGTCACAAAACACTTTGCAATGGTGCAGAGGAAAAAACATCACTTCCCGGTTGGAAAAATTTACTTTCTTATTGCAAAATCAATTTCTTCATCATGCCTTTTCCGGCTCCGATCACGTATATTCCTCTTGGCCAGTTGCCGGTATGCAACTGGGTTTTTTGGTCAATTACTTTCTGAAAAACAATATCTCCCAACAACGAATAGACGGTCACCACTGTTTCCTCGGCAGTCTTTGGTAAAAGGGTTAAATGATCAGTGGCAGGATTGGGAAAAAAGATGAATTCCGGATTCAGGGAACTTACTTCAGGCACCATTATGGATGGATCGTTGTTTGCACCAATGGTATGTGCCTGCCACACAAAACTCCCGGTTCCGTTGGGCATACGTGCAAAGGCAGTATCAGGAAAAGCAGGGCCAAAACTGGTAGAATCGAGAATCTGAATATATGGAGAAGTAAAAAAAACCTGTTCGCCATTTTTCGAAAGAGAAAAACCGGCATGAAGTCCGGTCTGGGTAAGGTCATCATCACACCAGACGATCAGGTAATCATTCCCCCCGATGATAGTACCTTCGGGAAATGCCCAGCGGTCTAGTTCATCGTTTTTGTCGGAGAGGAAAAAGCCACTCAGATCAAAAGCTTCTTCTGCGTTATTGAAAAGCTCCAGCCAATCGTCATATTCACCATCGGGGTCAGTTACTGCGGAAACATTATCGGGCATCAGCTCATTCAACACCACCTGACAGTTGACGAAAGGACCGTTGTGCTGGCTGAAGGTATGCACCTGCCAGATAAATTCTCCCGTACCATTGGGCATGCGTGCAAAACCCAGATCGGCCGAAACATCATTGTATAAAACTTCATCTACAGCTTCAAGATTCGGTGAAGTGAGAAAAAGAGAACCACTCTCATCATTCAGCGTAAATGAAGCATGAATGCCCGGCTGACCATTATCTCCGTCACACCAGACGATAAGATAGCTGTAGCCATTGATAGCAGTTCCTGCCGGGAACTGCCACTTACTGAGCTCTTCCGGATCATCGGAAAAGTGGTATCCGCTGATGTCCATTGTATCGCCAGAGGTATTGTACAACTCTACCCAGTCGTCATATTCTCCGTTTGGATCCTGCACTGAAGCAGTGTTTAGAGCCATCAGTTCATTGATGATTACCGGGCTTGAAAAGGCGACGTTATTAGGACCGTTAAAGGTATGCTCCTGCCACACAAAATTGCCGGTTCCGTTGGGCACACGTGCAAAAGCCATATCCGGATCAGAATCTCCAAAGGTTACTTCATCGGCAATCTCAAGATCAGGAGTGGTAAAGAAAAGACTTTCACCATTTTTCGAAAGTGCGAATCCGGCATGAAGACCTGGTTGTCCCGCTTCATCGTCACACCACACTATGAGATAACCGCCGGCATTTATTTCGGTATTGTCAGGAAACTGCCAGAGGGTAAGCTGATCTTCCTTGTCGGAGAGATAATAGCCGCTAAGGTCAATATTTTCACCGGATTTGTTGTAAAACTCCACCCAGTCATCATAATCTCCGTTTGGGTCTTGTACTGCACTGACATTATCCGACATCAGTTCATTGATAACCACCTGGGAATTAGTAAGATGAACCGGTACTACTTTGTAATAGTAAACGTCATTTACGGCTCCGGCTGGTTCATAGGCAGCAGTGTTCCAGTTATCCCCTGACAGTGCTTCAATATAGAATCTTACGCTTGTGTTTGGTTGTTGCGGCGGG
>RZYY01000491.1 GCA_009930115.1 Sphingobacteriia bacterium
CTGCTCAGAGCACCGACGCTTCGGTCGGCACATATTGCTGAAAGCTGATTACAGAAAGCTGACAGCTATTTATGTAACGTCTGTAACGTGTAACGATTGTAACGTGTAACGAGAGTAACGAACAAAGGTTTTTGAAAAAAATATAAATATGAATCTGATTGATGGAAAGCTGATCAGCGAACAGATCAAAGAAGAAATAAAAAAAGAAGTTGCAGCTATGATTGATCGCGGCGAACGCCCTCCACATCTGGCGGCAGTACTGGTTGGGGAAGATCCGGCCAGCCAGACGTATGTCGCAAGTAAGGAAAAAAACTGCACTTCGGTGGGCATTACCTCGACTATTTACAGGATGGATGAAACAACGACCGAAAAGCAATTGATGGATGTGATAGAATTTCTCAACAAAGATCCTGAAGTTGATGGATTTATTGTTCAGTTGCCGCTTCCGGAGTATTTTGATGAAAACAAGGTTATTGGCGCCATCAATCCTGAAAAAGATGTTGATGGTTTTCATCCTGTCAATATCGGTAAAATGGTATTGGGACAGGATACTTTTATTTCGGCCACTCCTTTTGGTATCATGGAAATGTTGCGTAGAAGTCAGATTGAGACTGTTGGAAAACATTGTGTGGTGATTGGCCGCAGCAATATTGTCGGTACTCCGATGTCTATACTCATGTCGCGCACTTCTAATCCAGGCAATTCAACGGTTACTCTTTGTCACAGCAAGACTCAGAATTTGAAGGAAATAGCTTCAACAGCTGATATTTTAATTGTAGCCATCGGTAAGCCGAATTTTGTTACCGCCGATATGGTCAAACCCGGCGCGGTTGTTATTGATGTTGGAATGCACCGAATTGAAGATGCAAGTAAACAGAGTGGTTTCCGTTTGACTGGCGATGTTGATTTTCCTGAAGTGTCTAAAAAAGCATCCTGGATTACACCGGTTCCCGGTGGAGTTGGTCTGACAACCATTGCCGCTTTGCTGATGAATACTTTGAAAGCACGTCGCAAAGCTAAATTGTAAAGAAATGAAATGGCTGGTTTTTGCTTTTTTTCTGTTGAATAATGCTTCATTGATGATAGCCCAGGATACGTT
>RZYY01000492.1 GCA_009930115.1 Sphingobacteriia bacterium
CCTGCATACAGTGCATCAAAGCTGGATCCGGTGGAAGCCATACGTCATAATTGATTTTATTTTTTAGAGTGTTGGATTTGTATCTGAGTTTTTTAGTGTAGCAAATCCGATGATTTTGTCAAACAAAACATCAGCATCTTTATTCCAGCATTTTTGCTCAGAATAATGAAAAATGGCAGGAATTTCTTGCCTGTAACGGAATAACTTCTATATTTGTCCTGACTATCATTCATAAAAATCAATAGATATGGAAAAAAGTTTTCAGTTATGCCCAAATCCACTGGTAAAATTCCTGAAGAAAACTCCCCGGGAATTTTCAGTGGACGACATCATCGCTTTTGTGGCTGAATCTAAGATTCAGATGCTCAATTTTCATTACACAGGAGGAGATGGCAGAATAAAGACTCTGAATTTTGTTGTATCTGGCGAAGAACAGCTGCGCCAATTGCTGCTTTCCGGCGAACGTGTCGATGGCAGTTCTTTGTTTCCTTTTATGGAAAGCGGCTCCAGCGATCTTTATGTTGTACCGAAATTCAGAACTGCATTCATAAATCCTTTCAGTGAAATTCCGACACTCGGAATATTTTGTCGTTATTTCGACAAAGACGGAAATCCGATGGAAATGAGCCCCGAAAACATTTTGCTGCGCGCCCACGAAAATCTGGTAAATAAAACCGGTTATTCCATGCATGCCATGGGCGAGCTTGAGTATTATGTTATCAGCGAACGCGAAGATTTGTTCGAAGCGGTCGATCAGAAAGGTTATCACGAGTCGGTGCCATTTACCAAATGGGAGCATCTGCGCAAGGAAGCCATGCTTTATATTGCTCAAATGGGTGGTAAAATCAAATATGGACATTCCGAAGTCGGAAATTTCAGTGATGAATTTTATAATTATGAGCAAAACGAAATTGAATTTCTGCCGACTGATATTGAAGAAGCAGCCGAACAGGAAGATGAAGTGACCTAGATATAATTAGTTCGGGAATTTGAGTTGCTGACGGGCTCTTACAGGAGAGACTCCGATCTAGTGGTGCTGTTCTGGTCGAAGGGCCTAAATGGTGCGGCAAAACAGCAACTGCAACGAGAGCAT
>RZYY01000173.1 GCA_009930115.1 Sphingobacteriia bacterium
TGTGTTGTTTCCATAGTTTTTTAATTTTGCTCGATGCAAAATTAAAAAACACTTCCCTTTTCATGCTCTTGGGTGTCGAAGACGTCATGGAGGTTTCATGTTTAAAGTTTAGTTAATTCATTTAATAATGTGTAAAATTTAATGTCTGATCTATCTTTATGCCAAAACAATAAATTGCACTAAATCAATCATTTGAAAAAACATGTAAGGATTTTAATTTAAGCATTAAATGTCCGGAAAGAAAACACCCTGTGATCGTTTCCGCACATGTTTTATTCTATGGCGCTGCAAAGTTAGGCATTGTTCCTGATCTGAAAATCAATATCTGCAATTTTTGAAAAAATGTACTTTAGCGCCTGACTGAAGCCAATTTAAAAACAATGGAAATTCACTTCAATAATCCTGAGATTGAGCAAACCTACAACTCCTTTGTCGAAAAGACAAAGCCTCCTTTGATTCAAATCCTGAAAAAACATATTGATATTCAGCAGAATATGCTGGATAAACTGGAAAATACAATCAGGGAAAACTCAACATTTTTGAATCAAAAACCTGATAAAAGCCTTCTTACTGACAAGCTTAAAAAGTATAAAAGGGATTTGCTGGATATTTTGACCACTACAGGCCAGGAGCTTAAAGATCAATCGCTTGATGAAATACCTCTTACCCTCGACAGCATTGCCCTGAAAATCGGGGAAGAAATCCCTGAAAAAATTGAGATTAAAGAAAAACTTGAACACTATACTCCCGAAAAATCTGACAACCTTGTTTTACGACTGAAGAAAACTGCCTTTAATTTATCCATAACAACACGCTATAAGACAAGAAAAATATCCAACAAGGTTCGCAAAATCCTGAAAAATAATCAACCTGACCCGGATATTTTTCACATTCGAAAGATCAACTTTCGGGAAATGGCTCATCATTACATGACCTCAGTTATGACTAACCATTTGCTGGACGAATATCCGATACTGAAGAAATCGGGAAGTATCCAGATGACAGAATGGTGGCATTTCGATGATGAACTGGACAAATTAGTTCAGGAGTTTTTGCTTGACGAATCCGGAAAAATAACCTTGAATCCTGCTTTGACAGATAGATTTAAAGAACTAAAAACAAAACAAAACCTCGACTACACAACAGCGCTTGAAAAATTACCAATAACTATCAGCGCACTCATAATCAATGTCTTTAATGAATTTGACAAAGCGGTTGACAAAGTGGGTAAAGCTGATCTTCCGCACAAAAACTTCAGTCCGACTCTTCTGAAAAAAAGAAAAATAGAATCAGTTAAAAACTTTAATCAGACTGCCGGTAACTGGAGAAATTCCCATCTTGCACTGATTGATGACTGGGCTATTGACATCGAAATTACCTTATTATATTACACAGTCCTTAACGCTTGTAACCAACTTAAATCTAAAGTTAAAAATTATTTTTCAACAGTGCTTGACCCATTGTTCAGCGAAATTGAAACTTACATTATTCAAAGCAGGGCAACTATTGAACAATCAGACACAACACTGAAAAAGCTGAGAAATGCATTTAACCTGGAACGGGAAAAAGTTCAAAATGAACTGAACGCCCAACTGATTTCAACTGCAATTGAAAAATTGAGTGGTTGTTTTGTCGACGATATCGAAATGCTCTCAGCAGCAACCTTTCAGCATGTTAAAACACTTTCCGATAAAAGGGCATTGATAAGAAATAAGAAATACGACAGACCGATAAAAAAGCAAGAGATAAATTATATTTCACCACGTGAACTGCTTCATTTTGAGGCTTTGCCAAACTTCGATAAACGACTGAAAGCCTTAAATTCATCCACCGAAGCTAAACTTGAAAAAGCCAGACTCAATCTGATATCAACAGGAACTGTCAGTGATTTTAACATCGAATCAGCTCTGATGCTGATTGAACAAAAAAAAGATAATATCTCTGAGGCAGTAAAAATTACAACTGAAGGTTTCGGTCGGGCCATCAGGCATCTCGAAACAGTAAAAGAAATCGTGACAGAAATAAGTAAAAACATTTCCGAAGATTCCAAAAATGCTGTACTGCAATTCAACAATGAAATTCAAAAACTTAAAAACACCGAAAACATTTTCGATCTTCAACTAAAAATAGCACGAATAAATGCCATAGAAAAATCAAAAAAGATACGCCAGGAAGCTATCCGGCGCTTTCATGAGTTTTTACCTGAAATCATAAGAAGAATAACAAACATTGATACGTATTTCCGTAATAAGATCAGAAAATACAGTATCAGATTTGGATTCATCACCCTTCAGAAATTCGTTACTTTCGAGCTTATCGAATTTATCGACCAAACCAATCAGACATTAAACAGGCTGCCATTTGTTTATCAACGACTTTATCAACTGAGGCCAACAGATGAAGAACGCTTCTTTGTGAATCGTTCAGATGAACTTGAACAACTTTCGCAGGCTTACGATAACTGGAAGCGAAACCGCTTTATTACTACAGCCATTATCGGTGAAAAAGGCAGTGGCATTACCTCACTTATCAATTACTTCATTAAAAATAAGGTAATTGATACAAAGATTATTAAACATACACTTAGCGAAAAAATTGACACTCCGGAAAAATATTTTGCTTTTTTCAATCAACTCTTTGGCAAAAAAGACTTCAAATCAAATCAGGAAATTATTGACCAAATCAATGCTGCTGATGAAGAAACAATTGTTGTACTTGAAAATCTCCAGCATCTTTTCCTTAAGCGGGTAAATGGTTTTGCCTGTTTGCACATGTTCTTCGAATTGATTGCCACAACCATGAAGAAAGCTTTATGGATTTGCAGTTTCACTAATCACACATGGGATTATCTCGACAAAACCATCAATATTTCAGGGTATTTTACTGTTGAAATCACTTTGAACCCATTGAAAAAAGAAGTTATTGAAGAGATCATTTTCAAACGCAACAGACTGAGTGGCTATAAAATTGTTTTTGAACCAGATAGCGACACCATTGAAAACAGGGCATTTCAAAAACTTACGGATGAAGGGAAACAGGATTTTCTGCGAAAGCAGTTTTTCAATATCTTACGAAAATTGTCAGGTGGGAACATTTCGCTTGCTCAGATGTACTGGCTGCGATCCACAGTTGATGTATCAGCCCAGAATATTACGATCGGAGCAGGCTACGAGATGGATTTTTCCTTTATCAAAAGTCTTTCCGATAATGATTTGTTTGTACTTCAGACTATGGTGCTTCACGACGGTCTCACGCTGGAGGATTTTGCCCTTGTTGCAGAGAAATCTCCATCCGAATGCCGCAACATGCTTGTTCCCATGTTTGAGATGGGAATACTCATCAGACCTCAAAAAAAATACACCATTAATCCAGTCATTTATAAAACAATAACCGATTACCTTTCATCCAGAAATTTTATTCATTGACCTTAACCAACCATCATGAAAAAATATGTCATCCTCTTTTTGGTAATCCAACTTATGACTTTTACTCAGGCATCCCTTGCTTCGAGTATTCCATCAGCAGATACATCTGCAACAGAGCTGGCTCAGGGAAGTCAGGAAAAACAAACCGAAACCACCGAAGAAAACAATCATATTAAGCCTGCCGATGCTCTCGAAGTTATTTCGGTCAGCAAAGTATTCTGGTCAATCGTGCTTATCCTCATTGGTTTTCTGATTATCAAAATTGTGATTAAGATAATGGAAGTAATTGCAGAACGCAGCACAAAGCTCAGGATAACCATCAAGAGTCTGATTCCAATTATACGAATTATCATCTGGGTTCTGATCAGTTTTATCATCATCCGCGGAATTTACAACCCCCCAATCGAAACACTTGTCGCCATGACAGCATCGGTAGCGATTGCTGTAGGATTGGCTGCACAGGATTTGCTCAAAAATGTTTTTGGTGGAATTATGTTGCTGTTTGACAGACCGTTTCAGGTTGGCGACAAAATCGAAACCAGTAATCATTACGGTGAGGTAATACAAATTGGTCTGCGAGCCACAAGGATTGTAACTCCTGATGATTCAACCGTTTCTATTCCGAATATGGAACTGATGAATACTGCTGTTTCCAATTCTAATTCAGGTGAACTGAACTGTCAGGTAGTTGCCGAAATTTATTTACCAATTGACATTGATACTCACCTCGTGAGAAAAATTGCTACCGAAGCAGCACAAGTTTCAAAATACATTTATCTCAACAAACCCATCGTGGTACTTTTCTTCAACGAAATCCACCAAAGAAGAAGCTATCTGAAAATGCGTCTTAAAGCATATGTCATGGATATTCGCTATGAATTTCAGTTCAAAAGCGATATGACCGAAATCGTCATCAAAGAACTTTTAAAGCAAAAATTAATCAGCAGAAACGAATTATTATAAGTCTTCTGACGAAAACATTCTATTGAGCTGAAATGACTAAGATTGTTTTTTATTCGTTAAAATAGCAATTCAACAGTTTTGGTTTTAATTATCCAGTGAAAAAATTAATTTCCATATTTTTCTTCCTTGCCTTGATTACTCCTTTTGCCGGCACCTACACCTGGTTTCAACTACAGAAACAACTGGTAAAAAAAGAGGTAAAAAGAAAAATCATTGCTGGTATTGAAAAAGAAGAACTTGTACTCTTAAAATTCACTTTGGACGAAAGCAATACAATATTGAGCTGGAAACATCCGGGAGAGTTTTCATACAAAGGCGAAATGTATGACATCGTTGAAAAAGTAACTGTCAATGATTCAATATTTTATTATTGTTGGTGGGACCACGAAGAAACCATGCTGAATAAAAAGCTTAATGCACTATTGGCAGGTGCCTCAGAAAAAAAACAAGAACACAACAAAAAATTTCTGAGGATCTATCATTTCCTGCTAACACTCTATATTCCAGAATCATCCGTAGGTACTGATGAGTATTTGACTCAGTTAAAATCATTGAAGTTTTATTATTTCCAATATTTCAAAGTATGCAAAGCCTTCGTCAGAAGTCAGAATAGCGACTGTTGACTCTGACAACTATTGCGGTTTTTCGGTGTTGAATGAATGTGTGATCTCACAACATCAGGTGGAAAGCAATGGAATTGGGATTGAAAGCATCCAGACAATGATGCAGCAAATGAATGGAATATGCACTGTGGAACAGACAGATATTGTATTTGAGATTACTTTATTGTTTCCAAAACAATAGGAGGTTTAGTAACGATGAGAATAGTGCTTCTTCCTCTACAAAACACCGACGTTGACCAGTTTGTCTTGGACAATCAGGAAGCTTTCCGGTATGGGGCCATGGAGGAATTTGGATCAAAGGATGACCATTTCGAAGAAGATGGGCAAATAATCTCCAGAACTACTATCCTGCATTGCATAAAGAACGGTATTGCCTATCGCATTTTAGCCGAAGGACAGGTTGTCGGTGGGCTGGTAG
>RZYY01000493.1 GCA_009930115.1 Sphingobacteriia bacterium
GGAGATCCAGAGCGGGTTGCGCAGATCAGCGGATACTTTGACCGGATTGAAATCACCAGAATGAACCGGGAAATAGTAACCCATACGGGATTTCTTTCCGGAAAACGCATAACGGTGATGAGTACAGGAATGGGGACAGACAACATCGATATTGTGATAAACGAACTGGATGCTCTGGTAAACATCGATTTGGAGAACAGACAAATTAAGGAGCATCCCCGAAAGCTCACCATCGTGAGGCTGGGGACTTCAGGAGCGATGCAGCCCGAAATACCGGTAAATTCGTTTGTATTATCCAACTACGCCCTCGGGCTCGACGGGCTTCTTAATTTTTATGCCATTCAGGAAGGAATACTGGATACTGTGCTTGGGGATTCATTCAGAAAGTATGTAGACTGGAATGCGCATTTACCGTATGTTTACGGAGTAAAATGCGCAGAAAATCTGTTGAAGAAATTCAAGGGGGAAGATTTTTACCGGGGAATAACAGCTACAGCACCTGGTTTTTATGGCCCTCAGGGGCGCGTGATGCGACTTGGATTAGGTTTTCCGGAGCTTAACGCCCGAATGCAGGATTTCAGTTATGCAGGGCTGAAAATCACAAATTATGAAATGGAAACTTCGGCATTATACGGCTTAGGAGGAGCGCTGGGCCATGAAATGTTAACGGT
Organism: Sphingobacteriia bacterium; assembly: GCA_009930115.1. Taxonomy (GTDB): domain Bacteria; phylum Bacteroidota; class Bacteroidia; order Bacteroidales; family 4484-276; genus RZYY01. Next base: position 672 of record RZYY01000493.1, read on the forward strand.
TTGTGTCGCCATTGCCAACCGGGTAACCGGTGATTTTTCGCCTGATTACCATAAAGCGGTCAGAAACCTCATCGAAATCGTTTTAGAAAAACTCACCACATAACAGAAAAACCGGAAAAGGGAAGGCAAGTAGCGGCAAAAAATTTCATACCACGGGTATCCGACTTAATAAGAAGTAAAAATGGAAGATATAGTACAACATGTACTGAAAGCGCTCAAGACAGAAGGAGATGAAAAAATCAGAAAATCGAGTCAACGATTCTTCAAAGAACCTATTCCGAGTTATGGAATAAAAGCAGCTTCTGTAACAAGAATCGGAAAAAAATATTTTCCCCATTCCTCAACAAAAGCAGAAATTTTTACATTTTGTGAAGCCTTATGGCAAAGTGGATATCTTGAAGCGACTTTTATTGCCTG
>RZYY01000494.1 GCA_009930115.1 Sphingobacteriia bacterium
CGCGAAATCCAAGGCGCGCGGCTACCGATCGACTCGAAATTTGATCGCCATGATCTACCTCGTCGGGGGAAGGCTTCAATTTGCCCTACCCACTTGAAATAGCGAGGAACCTGCGAATCTTTTTGCCAAACCAGCGTTACTATGATGTCAAAAACAATTTCACTGAATCTCGAATCCTGTACTTTGAATGAAATATCAATTCCTTCAATTTTGATTTTGTTCACGCTCTCCATGTAAATTCTGGACTGGGCAGGACCAACCGTACAATCAAGATAAATTTCACGCCTAAACGTATCATCTGTAATGGCCAATGCTGTTAGTTCCTGAAACATGCTATTTCCCCTCTTTTGCCGAACTCTGGGTTGCTTCGATCCGTTCCTGTATCTCCAACAGCTTCACCAAGGCCGCTTGCACCTCGGCCATCAACTCGGCTTCCTCGGCACGAAGGCACTCCGTGACCAGACTGGTCAGATTCCGGATTGCGGCTTTGAGATGCTTTTTCATGGCGAATACCTTTTTTAATCTTTTTAAAGAAAACGTTAATCTTTTTAGAGATATGACAAGACAGAAAAAATTCAATAGGGATCAAGTGAATCTCTAGAAAGCAAACTAAATAACAAGAAAGATCATGTCAATCCCAAAAGAGATAAATTCAACACTTGGCGAACGCCTAAAAGCGATTCGCCTATCAAACAATTTTTCAACTAATAAATTCGCGGATATATTAGGCATTGCTCAATCCGCAATCACAAAAATTGAAAACGGACAGTCAGAGCCAAGCACAAAAACCATCACATCACTTATTGAAAAATTCGGAATCGATCCGCTATGGCTTCTGACCGGGACCACCAAGACAAAAATTGAATCTCCCACAGCAATGCAGATTGCCGAAATTGCCGACAAGCTACCAGAAAAAAGTCGGCAAAGAATTCTCGACCTGACACGGCGGGAACTGATGCTAGAAGAGATGCTTAGGGATCAGCAGATGAAAAAAGCTGCCTCAGACTAATAAAATAAGGAGAACTATAAATGCCGAATAAAATTTCAACTTCAGCATTGGCTAAAATTCTTTGCGTTCCAGCAAAAG
>RZYY01000495.1 GCA_009930115.1 Sphingobacteriia bacterium
TTTACGGTCGTAATTTCGTCATTCGTTCTCTTATCCAAAATACGGACTTTGAAATACTCCCGATGTTTCGGGGTGTAATCGTTGATGATTTTCATAATAATTGTTTTTTAAGGTTAATAATTGTTGCTCCCACAAACAGAATCGGACTGCTTCGTGACCGCCAGGCGTGGGAGTTTGGAGCGGGTTTTATTTAACCAATCTTTTCGTCAGGTATTTTTGCAGGGACCTTCTAAAATTTTTGTGCAGTCTTAAATGGTAGTGAAATCCAATTTGATTATCATTGTAACCCGCTTCTCTCATTGCATTCACCAATATTGATCCATGTAAATAACCCTCTTTAATGTGCGACAATAAATGGTCGTTGTTTCCGAATGAATCCCCAAGCGTTTTACCTTCGTCAGTTTTCATTAAGCAATACCAACAATCCCCGTTGTTTGGTGTAGGTATATTATTTTCAGTAACAAGGTTGCAATAATTCTTTATCCTTAGTTTCATTTTTTTGCGCTCATCAGCGTTGTCCGTTTTTATCTCACTGACTTGTGCGCCTGTAGAATCAAACTGAATCCCATCGTAAAAAACGCCTTCCCCAATAAACCATTGAGAATCCCGTTGAGATAGGTACGGAAAATTCCTTTTCATTCCGATAGGGTTATTTATCCGCTCCTTTGTTGTTACTGTTTTCCAACCACCTGAATTTAATGTAATAATCCCGTTTCGTTCAGTAACCACATCGGTGGTGTGGAATCTTACCGCACGTGAACCGTCCTTGTAATCTATTAACAAGGTGTTGTTCGCCACAATGCGACTTTTTTCGACTTTTTCCTCAATGCCTTTCAGCATCTCCTTTTTTGTCTGTTTCATAATAATTGTTTTTAAAGTTAATAATTCGTTCGCTCAAATCGTTCTGTTTTCTTGCTCCCACTTCCGGACTCGAACCGTAACGCTCGGCTGCATGACTGCCAGGCGCGCACCGTGCGTGGGAGTTATTTTCGCTACAATTCCTCCTCTTCATTTTCAGACCATAATTCAACAGGAATTGATGGGAAACATTTATATTCCCACCATTCGCTCCCGTCATATTCGTG
>RZYY01000496.1 GCA_009930115.1 Sphingobacteriia bacterium
CCATAGGCCCGGGAAGTCCTTCGGAATTTGCTTTCACCAGAAATCCGCCAAAGTCGGGAATTGCCTTGTAAATTTCCATTACTTTTTCCTTCCACCATTTTTGAACTTCGGGACGCATAGGATCGGCATCGGGCAAATGGCCCAACTGTTTCGGAGAAGCAAAATTTATTGAAATAAATACTTTTATTTTGAACGGACGAAAAACTTCCGCCAGGGCTTTTATTTTCTGAATATAAATTGCAGTCAGAATATCCGGCGTGGCATTAACATTGTTGAGCACAGTGGCATTGATGCCAATGGAGGCATTGGCGCGGGCATAAACTTCGTAACGCGGCGAAAGTTTTGCAGGCAACTCATCCCATTTCCAAATAGACCGACCGGCATAACCGCGCTCCACAGTACCGTTTAAATTGTCCCAGTGATTCAGAATCCGCAAGTCATAAGCAGGCTTTTCAACGACACTGACCTGATCGGAAAAAGTATTGGTTTGAAACAGACGCAGCAAATGAAACGATCCGTAAAGTAAACCTGCATCGGTATTGGCTGCCACAAGAGTCAGCTTTTTGCCCTGATAAGTAATTGTACGAATCAGAAATCCTTCATCGCCGAGTTTTTTCATTTCAGTTGAAAGACGCATATTTCGCACAACTTTATCTTTCGCCAAAGCAAAAACAAGTGAGTTGTCAGCGATATTTTTTTGCGAAAGCAGCATATCACCTGTCATTTCGCTCCATGCACGATTAAATTCCGACACGGCAAATGCATCTGTTCGTCCGCTAACGCCCGAAAATAGTTTTTCGTTGACCGTTACATCCGAAAAACGCAACCACAGGCGGCTTCCATCTTCAGCAAAAAGGAAATTCCCTAAACCTGAAAGGGAAACTAATATCAGGTATAAAAACGTTCTTTTCATGAGTAAATAAATTATTCACCTGCCCCCTAACCCCCTAAAGGGGGAATAAGACAGGTTGAGCTGAGTTTTTTACGTTTATAATCATCCCTTTGTGTCTCCAAAATTATTATATTTGGACATGGACTTCATGTGTAAATATTTCTTTTCAATGGTCACAGGAAACTCGCATTC
>RZYY01000497.1 GCA_009930115.1 Sphingobacteriia bacterium
GAAATGTGGGGATTGGCACTAACTCTCCGGATAAAAAACTTGTAGTAGATGGCGATATCAAATTTACAGGTGACTTGTACAATGGTGAAGAACTTTTTAACAGCAGCAACTGGACGGTATCGGGCAGTAATATTTATCGTGCAAATGGAAATGTGGGGATTGGTATCTCAAATCCATCCTCTAAACTTCACATCAGTTCAAATACAGGTAATACAACGGAATCGTTTTTGTCAATAGAAAACAATGGTCAACCAGGTTCCGGATTAACTACTATTGGAAAACAGGTGGGAGGAGGTCCGGTTATTATGCAGCAGGCAGGTTCAACTGCATTCAACAATCAGGGTTCAACCTTGTCCATTTTTCAAAAATCAGCTAATGGCAATACCGGATTCGGAATATCTACCTACACAAATAAAGATGGTACAGTAAATTATGTGGATATGTTCGCACCAGCAAGTAATTGTTTCCTCAGAGCTCAGGAAAGCTTAATACTTCAATCACAAAACGGCAGTGTGAAGTTAGAAACGAATAATGGATATATCCTTATGAACGCAAACGGACAATTGGGGATAGGAACGCAAACTCATATTGACAACAATTTTACGAAGCTCACTGTTGCCGGCCGTATTCATGCGCAGGAAGTGAAGGTAACTGTAAATGCAGGTGCTGATTTTGTTTTCGTTAATGGATACCCATTACCTAGGATTGTTGAGGTCGAAAATTTTATTCTCGCCAACAAACATCTTCCCGGTATTCCTTCCGCTGAAGAAATGCAGCAAAATGGCCTCGACCTGGGTGAAATGCAAATCAAACTCCTCCAAAAAATAGAAGAGCTAACTTTGTACGTGGTAGAATTAAACAAACGAATTAATGAACTTGAATTTGAGAATTCGAGCAAATAAGGCAGAACCAATTGATTTATTAATAGTAAAACATATTGTCATGAAAAAAGAAAACATAAAACTGATTATCTTTTTAATCCTTTTTTTATTTCAAAGTACTTTTTCTTTTGCACAAGAAAGCATCGAAGCCTACAAAACCAGGCTGACGGACCAGGAATTAAGGCAGGTTGATTTTACCA
>RZYY01000498.1 GCA_009930115.1 Sphingobacteriia bacterium
CCGCTTTGCTGCGTGAGCGACCAATGAAGCAAACCACGCAACATATTTTGCAATTCAATGGCAGAGACCTCAATGTCGTTGAGATATTTTTTAATTTCCTTTGGTGGAAGTTGATCAATGGCTGTATTAAGCGCAGAAGTAATTCGACTGAAAGATGTTACAGGCGAACGCAGATCGTGCGAAATAATAGCAAAGATGCGGTCTTTGAATGCATTGATTTCTTCGAGCTGCTTGTTCTTTTCATCCAGCAAGCGATTGATTTTTTTACGTGTAATATACCTGTAAACGAAGAATAAAGCGACAATCAGTGCAACAATAAAAAGAAGAATAAGAATGTTTCTTGTATTTTGAATTGATTTGATTCTGTTTTCCTTTGAAAGCAAATCAGCTTTTTGTTCCTGTATCTTACGTTCTTTTTCCGAAGTCTGGTAAAGAGCTTCATACTTCACCATAGCTTCGTTTTTCTGCTGGTTGAAAATGGAATCATTGTACCTGACATACAACAACTGGTTATCATAGGCCTGTTTCCAGTCACCTAACATGGCATAGGTTTCACTCAGATTGCGATATCCCTGACGCATTTGATTCATAAGCCCGCTGCTATCGGCAAGCTGAATTCCACGCCTGACATATTGAATGGCCTTAGGATGATCCTTCTGTGCATTGAAAAGTGCACCCAGATTGATGTACATAAAAGATTCGGCATCCGTATTTCCTGCAAGTCTGTAATATTTCAGCGATTGCTCTGCATACCATGCTACAGAATCCAGGTTTTGTTGAATATAAAAAATAGCTGCATAACCATTGTAAACATCAGCCAGACCTGGATAATAATTTTTTTTCCTGAAAACAGCCACGGACAAGCTATACTTCTCGCGGGCAAAATCCATTTTCCCCTCATCCACATCGAGCGACCCCAGTTTGTAATACTGATCACCAATATTAATAGTGTCGCGCAAATGTCTGTATATTTCCAAAGCTTGTTCATAATAGGTCCGGGATTTTTTCAGATCACCAATGCGCATATAATCTGTTGCTATTCCATTATTGGCTGCAGCAAGCATTGCGTCATTAC
>RZYY01000499.1 GCA_009930115.1 Sphingobacteriia bacterium
TTCATACGTATCGACATCAGTAAAAGCATTGATAAATTCCAAAATAAATTTGAATGAATTCCGTTATGTAAATATCATTTTAGGAAAACAAAAACAAACTATCACAGGAAATTCAAAAAAAGAACCGGAATTTAAAACTTTTCCATTAGCTTTGCAACAAATTATAAGTGTTTATTGCCGTGCAGGCGGCAATTTGCTGATAAGTGGTGCTTTTGTGGGCAGCGATTTTCAACAACAAAATTATCTAAAGCCCGAGGAAAATCTTTTTATGGAGAACATACTGAAATTCAGATATAATAGTTCATGTGTAAATTTCAGTTCAAAGGTAAAAATGGTTAGTACGCCTTTTTCGCATTTTCAGAGATCTGAATTCAGCCTGTACGACAGCCCCGGAAAAGAAATGTATCATGTGGAATCGACCGACTGCATTGATCCTGCAGGAAATGGCGCCTTTAGCTTTTGCCGATATACCGGCACTAATATGAGTGCAGGAATAATATTCCGTGGCAATTATCGACTTTGCATTTTAGGTTTTCCCTTCGAAAGTATAAAATCAGAAAAGGAAAGAAATAAATTGATGGGCTCAGTAATGTCTTTTTTCAGCAATCAGAAGATAAATCCAAATAACAAAACTGAGTCAGACACTAAAAATGATAACTCATACGACAATATCCAATTAAACACTCAAAACAATGAAAGTAAAATTGTTAGCCATTCTGACACCAATCATCATACTGAGTTCGTGTATTGAAAGCACTTATACACTACCTTCTGTAACAGGTAGTCGATTCGAAATACTTGTAGTAATGAACGACAGTTCATGGCAAGCTCCTTCGGGGCGTGCTGTGGTTGGCTTGCTCGATCAGGATATGTACGGACTACCACAACCCGAACCTGTAATGACCATCAATCAATGCACGCAGAATCAGTTCAACGATTTATTAAAACCTTCGCGCAACATATTGCTTACTGACATTTCGACTAAATACTCAGGACCAAAAATCACATATTCGAAAAATAAATGGGCTAGTCCACAAGCTGTTGTTCGTGTAGTTGCTCCCAACGATACTATAT
>RZYY01000500.1 GCA_009930115.1 Sphingobacteriia bacterium
TGTATGGAGTGGAGCCAACTTATGATAAACTACTTCAGTTGTCATTGTATCGGCAGGTTCTCGAATTGCGCTTCAACAAATCCTTACCGGTCCTTTCAGGTGGTAGCTCAATTACTTTGCCTTTGGTCGATGCTGGCAAAATGCCTGCAGATATCAATCATCTACGAATTGGTGAAGCTGCATTTTTTGGCACCAGCCCTTTAAATAATGAACTTTTTCGCGATCTTAATGGCAGCACGTTTGAATACTATGCAAATATTATTGAATTGGCAGAGAAAGATCGGGTGCCGGATGGTATTATCTCTGATGGAAATGTTGGACATACCATTGATTTTGATTCTTCCGGCAGAAGCCGCAAAACCATTAAGGCAATTCTGGATTTCGGACTTATTGATGTTGATATGAATAGTCTGAAACCTATTGATAAATCTGTGAAATTTGTTGGCATAACGTCGGATATGACTGTTGTTGATGTGGGCACCAACCGTGATAAAAAGGGCTCTAAAAAATATCACGTCGGTGATACAATTGTTTTTACACCTGATTATATGGGTGTTGCGCGATTGCTGAATTCCCGGTTTACAGGGAAACGAATTCAGGCGGAATCAGCTGAATCTTAAAACGGTATCCGACGATTTTTCTTTGGCTCTTGCCATGACTTTGTATTGCTGAATTCTTGTCAGGATTTTGATGATTGTTGCTTTCACGGATATTGGTCTTGTCTGAAATACGCCATGGTCAGGCAATTTTTTATTCTGTAAAATTTCTGGTTCTATTATGATTTTCATTTTATGGAAGTTGTTTGATTTATTATCTTAGCATAAAATAAAAAATCATGAAAACCATCCTTTTTGTTCTTTCTGTTTTTGCAGTTTTCGTTGCAACAGCACAAATCACTGTGCCTACGCAGCTCAATGTGTTTAAAAACGGCACCTACTTCATCATGCGCGAAGGCAGTGCCAGCATTTCGAATTACGAAGCATCCGTAATGGTGCCGATGCGGGTGCCCTCCACAATCAGGTTGATAAAGGGTATATGTTCGCCTGTAGCTGCATCAACCACATGGCCAAACA
>RZYY01000501.1 GCA_009930115.1 Sphingobacteriia bacterium
GGGTATTTACATCGGTGTTTTCAATGGGTGTGCCTGTAAAACCAAGATATGTTGCATTTGGTAAAGCATCACGCATATATTTTGCAAAACCATACACTATTTTTTTACCAATTATGTCGCCTTTCTCGTTTTTGTCGTCAATGGTTTTGGCTTTAAATCCATATTGTGTACGGGGTGCTTCATCAGCTATTACAACAATGTTTTCACGATTAGAAAGCATTTCATAAACATTCCCATTATCGGGTTGGAATTTTTGAATGGTGGTAAAAACTACTCCACCCGAACCAACTTTCAGCAGTTCTTTCAGTTGATTTCTATCTTCGGCCTGTACCGGCTCTTGTCGTAAAAGCTGTTTAGATGCTGCGAATGTATCAAAAAGCTGGTCGTCCAAATCGTTACGGTCAGTAATCACTACAATGGTGGGGTTATCCATTGCCAATACGATTTTTCCTGTATAGAATACCATTGAAAGCGATTTACCGCTCCCTTGTGTGTGCCAAACTACGCCACCTTTGCGGTCGCCAACGGGTTGTTTTTTTACTCCCGGTACACCGTAACTTTCAGGCGATTCCATGACCATGTTAAAAGATGTTTCCTTCGATACCGAAAAGCCTGAAGCCCTTAGTGTGGATTCCACTGCACGGTTTACAGCATAGTATTGATGATAAGCTGCAAGCTTTTTAACGGTGGTTATAGTGATGATTCCCGTTTCGGGGTCTTCCCGCTTTGATTTTTCAAATACAATAAAATGACTGATTAAATCAATCAGTGTTTCTTTGTTCAGCATTCCTTGAATCAAAGTTTCTAACTGACTTACCAAATGCGATGCCTCGGCTTTACCATCAGCAGATTTCCATGCCATAAAACGGCTAAACCCAGCAGAAATAGAACCTGCTTTGGCTTCCAAACCATCGGAAATTACTACAAACCCATTGTAAGTGAAAAGGGTAGGAATTATTGATTTGTACGTTTCAATCTGCTTGAATGCCGAATGAATAGTAGCATTTTCGTCTGCTGCGTTTTTTAATTCAATTACTACCAACGGAATACCATTGACAAACAAAATAAC
>RZYY01000502.1 GCA_009930115.1 Sphingobacteriia bacterium
TCTATAAAGAAAATTAATTTCTTTTCCGTTGATTTGCAGTCCATTTTCTTATATTTTGTATGTTTGACACATCATAACGGAAAAACTTGCGTTCGTATTGAGAAAAAAAACGTAAAAGCACAAGTATTTTCCGATTACTGTGTCAAATATATTGTTTTTAGAGAACATTGGACACAAATATTACAGATAGATTACTTAAGGGCGATGAAAATGCGTTCAGGGAGTTGGTGGAACAATACCAACAGATGGTGTTTCGCACTTGTATGGGTGTGTTGCATGATCCGGCGGATGCCGATGACGTTACCCAGGAAGTTTTTATTGAAGTCTTACGTTCTATAAGGAAGTTTCGTGCCGATGCGAAAATTTCCACCTGGCTGTACAGGATCGCGTTGAACAAGTCTTTGAATTATATAAGAGACAACAAAAAACACAGAGCCTTTTCATTATCCGGTAATCCGCAGCATGAAGGGTTCACAGGCGATGATTTTGAAGGCCCTGCAGAGATACTTCAGAATAAGGAAAAAAGGGAAATCCTGGAACAAGCTATAGAATCACTTCCTGACAAACAGAAGAAAGCTTTTGTACTGAGCAAGTACGACGATCTTTCCTATAAAGAAATTTCCGAAGTGATGAAGCTGTCTGTTTCATCTGTAGAATCGCTGTTATTCAGGGCAAAACAAAATCTTCAGAAAAAACTTTTGGATTGTTACAGAACATCCTGTTAAAAATATCGGCACCTTGCACAAGTTTTTATGGCTTGTTGGTGTCTTACAGGCAAACAAACCAATAAAAATTTTAAAAGCAATGAAAACAACAACCATCCTTATTACAGCTTTAATGCTGATGACATCAATGACTGTTTTTGCCCAGAGAGGCAGGGGTAACAGAAATGCTGCCTACACTCATGACAACTACCAGACTTGTATTAATGTACTTCCCGATCTGACACAGGATCAAATCCAGAAGATCACGGCACTTGAAACTGCTCATAAAGCTGAGATCGATCAGTTACGCAACAGCCGCCGTTCTACAAGGGACGGAAGTATGAAGACAGATATCCGTCAACAA
>RZYY01000503.1 GCA_009930115.1 Sphingobacteriia bacterium
CATTCGGACAATGTGTAAAAAATATTCATTAATTTAAAAAATAAACAGTAAAGGAGTTTTGTATGGCTCAGCTGATTGCAGACAAAAGAGATGTGGATTTTGTTTTACATGAACAGTTTTCAATAGGAGATTTTTCAGAATATGATAAATTTTCTGATTACAATAAAAAAACAATAGATATGATAATGAAAGAGGCTGTTAATCTTGCTGTAAAAGAAATTCTTCCATTGCAGAAAATAAGTGATGACGGATGTGTTTTTGATGCAGGAAAAGTAAGTGTTCCAAAGGAATATCACAAGGTTTACAAAAATTATTGTGAAGGCGGATGGCTTGCAATGTATGACGACCCTGACTGGGGCGGACAGGGAATGCCAAAAACTGTATCCCTTGCTGCAAACGAATATTTTTACGGTGCATGCAACTCTTTCATGCTTTTTCATATGCTTTCACACGGTGCTGCAAAACTTATTGAAAATTACGGAACAAAAGATCAGAAAAATAAATGCCTTAAAAACATGTATTCAGGAAAATGGTCTGGAACCATGCTTTTAACAGAACCTGAAGCAGGCTCAGATGTTGGTGCTCTTATAACATCAGCTGTAAAAAATCCTGATGGAACATATTCAATAAAAGGCCAGAAAATTTTTATATCAGGCGGGGAGCAGGATATGGTTGAAAATATCATTCATCCAACCCTTGCAAGAATTGAAGGTGCGCCTGAAGGCACAAGGGGTATTTCACTTTTCCTTGTTCCAAAATTCAGGATCAATGAAGACGGAAGCCTTGGAGAATTCAACAATGTTGAGTGCACAGGAATTGAACACAAAATGGGACTTCACGGAAACTGCACATGCTCCCTTGATCTTGGTGGAAAAGGTGAGTGCATAGGAACTCTTATTGGTGAAGAAAACAAAGGCATGGCAGCAATGTTCCAGATGATGAACGAAGCAAGGCAGATGGTTGGACTTCAGGGTTTTGCCAATGCAACAGCTTCATATATCTATGCCATGAACTATGCAAGGGAAAGGCGTCAGACCAAGCATATGACAGCAGCTCCAGGATCTGGGC
>RZYY01000504.1 GCA_009930115.1 Sphingobacteriia bacterium
GGCTTTGGCCATCAGGAATGGCTTTTGGTGCAGATTTCGATGTTGTCTGTGTTTTCTTTGCCATTTTATTCAAAGTCTTCGTACAACAAATATTTTTTACGTGCCTGTTTGTATTTTTCAAGATCCTGTTGCCATGATTTTTTTATTTCTTCGACAGATAATCCGTTTGAAATCTGCTTCCGGAGCTTGTTTCCACCAGCCAGCCGGTCAAAGGTTTTGTTGTTGAAAAAATTTCCTGCATGTGAATTGTTGTCAAGTTCGCAATACAACTCCACAATCCAGATTAGAAAAACTTCGCTGCGGTATTTTAAGTAGTCTCCCGCAAACGATTTCAGGTCATAGCCATAGCAGATTTTGCCTTCAAGTGGAGGTTTTTCCGACATGCCTGCTATCGGTTTTGGAATAAATGAAAATGCGGTATCCCTGATCAGCGGATGTCCGATAATTTCAAATGCCCTCATGGTTCCACGACCAACACTGATGATGGTTCCCTCGAATAATCCAAGCGAAGGATATAAATACACTGATTCCATGGAAACAAGATTGGGACTGGGTTTTATGGGGAGCTGATATAATTTTTTATGATCCCATTGCAAGCAGGGAATAACGGTCAGATTGCATTGCATGCTGTCTTTAAGCCATTTTTCTCCATTGATCATCAACGCCAGTTCTCCAATGGTAAGACCGTGAACAATGGGTAGTGTGTGCATGCCTACAAAGCTTCTATAGTCTGTATCAAGCATTGGCCCATCGATGTAGTGCCCATTTGGATTGGGGCGGTCAAGGATAATGAGCGGAATATTGTTTTCGGCACACGATTCCATGATGTAATGCATGGTCGAAATGTAGGTGTAAAAACGCACCCCGACATCCTGAATGTCGAAAACAACGATGTCAGTATTTTCCAGTTCTTTTTTTGAGGGTTTGAATGAATTTCCGAAAAGAGATACAACATCAATTCCGGTAAGACTATCCTTGTAGCTGTGAATATGAGCTCCGTCAGCCATATCGCCTCGGAAGCCATGTTCAGGAGCGAAAACAGTGCTTATATTAATCCCTGATGCCAGC
>RZYY01000042.1 GCA_009930115.1 Sphingobacteriia bacterium
ACCAGGTATCGAGCACATCTTCATCCTGCCGGAGGTCTTCAGGTTTAAGGTCTTTCAGCTCAGGGAACCTTGATTTTGCCATTTCAAAAGCTTCTTCTTTAGATCTGGCTATTATCATTTCGCTGTTTGGCAGATAATAGACCGGAATTCGCTGACCCCACCACAACTGCCTTGATATGCACCAGTCGCGTACATTTTCCATCCAGTGGCGGTAGATATTTTTAAACTTCTTCGGGTGAAACTGGATGGTGTCGTTCATTACAGCATCCAGAGCCGGTTTGGCCAGCTCTGACATTTTTAGAAACCATTGAAGCGAGAGTTTCGGTTCGATGGGAACATGTGTACGTTCGGAGTAGCCTACTTTATTTTTATAATCTTCAATTTTAACCAGATAACCGGCATTTTGAAGGTCAGTGGTAATTTTTTTCCGCACAATCATTCTGTCCTCGCCTACATATAATTGTGCAGCCTGATTAAGTGTACCGTTGTCATTAAAAATATCAACCACTTCCAGTTTGTGTCTGATACCAATTTCATAATCAGCCAAATCATGTGCCGGCGTTATTTTGAGGCATCCCGTTCCAAATTCCATATCCACATAATCATCCTGAATAATTGGCACAGAACGTTGTATCAGAGGGACTATTACCCGTTTTCCGGCAAGGTGTCTGAATCGCGGGTCAGCAGGATTGACGCACACGGCAGTATCACCAAGAATGGTTTCCGGGCGGGTGGTGGCAATTGTCACCCAATCATCATTACTGCCTTCTACCTTGTAGCGGACATAATACAGTTTTGAATTTTCTTCCTGATAAATTACCTCCTCGTCTGAAAGAGCTGTTAATGCCTGCGGGTCCCAGTTCACCATTCTGACCCCGCGATATATCAGTCCTTTTTTGTAAAGATCTATAAATACTTCAATCACTGACTCATAAAGCGCATCATCCATAGTAAACCTGGTCCTTTCCCAATCGCACGATGCACCAAGTTTTTTAAGTTGTTCAAGGATGATTCCGCCATGTTTCTCTTTCCATTCCCAGGCATGTTTGAGAAATTCATCACGCGTCAGGTTTTTTTTATCAATTCCTTCCTTTTTAAGTTTGTCCACTACTTTAGCTTCAGTAGCTATTGAAGCATGGTCAGTTCCCGGTAGCCAGAGTGCATTTTTCCCCTGCATTCGCGCACGCCGGACCAGCACATCCTGCAAAGTATTGTTGAGGATGTGCCCCATGTGCAGCACTCCGGTCACATTTGGCGGAGGGATGACAATGGTGTAAGGTTCGCGGTCATCCGGAACCGAATGAAAATAATTATTTTGAAGCCAGCATTTGTACCATTTGTCTTCAACCTTTGATGGGTCATATTTAGACGGGATCGTCATAGCCAATGATTTTTCGTTTAATCGCCTGCAAAAATAGAAAGTTATTCTATTTATGTGTTTACACCGGCCATTTTTAGATTAAAAAGCCAAATAACGGAAGCACAGAAACATTATGCTTTTTTTGGCTAAACCGGAAAAGCGTTACTTTTGACCGCACAATTCTTCAAAAAATATGACAAGAAGTAATTCATATGTCCTGATAATCGGAATACTACTAATTTTCGTGATGGATTCATGCAGGAAAAAAGACGATACACTTCGTATTGCTGTTTCGTACGTTAAAGGAGAAAAATCAGAGAATAATTACCTAAAATGGATCGGAGCCCTTGCACCGGATGCGGAAATTTATGCAATGAACAGCATTTCAGAAGATTCGCTGAATCTGGTTTTTAAAAAATGTCACGGATTGTTGTTGACCGGCGGTCGCGACATTTATCCCGGATTATATGACAAAGAAACGGATACTTCTCGATGTGGCGAATTTGATCGTGCAAGGGATTCACTTGAACTGAAGCTTATTAAAATGGCCTTAAACCGCGAAATCCCTATTATGGGCATCTGTCGTGGCCATCAGCTCCTGAATGTTTCATTGGGCGGTTCGCTTTACGTTGACATCCCTACTGACGTAAGCTCAAGGGTTTTACACCAATGCGACGATTGGGAAAACTGCAATCATCAGGTATTGATTTTTCCCAACAGCCTGTTAAACAAAATTTCCGGTCTTGATAAAGGAATGGTCAACAGCAATCATCATCAGGCTATTGACAAACCTGGCAAAGGACTTCGTGTGCTGGCCGTTGCCGAAGACGGGCTGATTGAATCGGTAAGCTGGGCCGACACTCTCCGGAAACCCTTTCTTCTTGGCGTTCAGTGGCATCCCGAAAGAATGGATACATCCAGTATGCTTTCAAAACCACTGGCTGAAAGATTTATTAAAGAAGCCAGGCTTTTAATGAATTAATCAAAATTATTTACCATGATAATTGTAACAGGAGCTCTGGGATTTATTGGCAGTGCCATGGTCAGTCGCCTGAATCAGGCAGGAAGAAATGACCTCATTCTTGTTGATGATTTATCAAGAACGGATAAACTGGCAAACATTAAAAATAAATCTTTTCACAGCCAGGTACACCGTAATGATTTTGAAAAATGGATCGATAGTCATGCTAATGAAACAGATTTTATTTTTCACCTTGGTGCGCGGACTGATACTGCGGAATTTGACAAAAGTGTTTTTGACAGGCTCAATCTGAATTATTCCAAAATGATTTGGGACAAATGCACAAAATATGAAATTCCGCTCATTTATGCCTCTTCAGCAGCTACATACGGTATGGGTGAACTTGGTTATGACGATAGTCACGATATTGTCGAAAAGCTGAAACCGCTGAATCCTTACGGTGAGTCGAAAAATGAGTTCGACAAATGGGTACTGAAACAAACCGCCACTCCGTCATTTTGGGCCGGATTTAAGTTTTTTAATGTTTACGGACCAAATGAATACCATAAAAGCCGCATGGCTTCAGTAGTATTTCATGCCTATCATCAAATCAGCAAAACCGGGAAAATGAAATTATTCCGTTCGCATCATCCTGATTTTGAGGACGGAAAGCAATTACGCGATTTCATCTATGTAAAGGATGTTGTCGAAGTTCTTTTTTATTTCATGCAACACCGGAATGCACCGGGTATTTATAATTTAGGTACCGGAAAAGCCCGTGCTTTTCTTGATCTGGCTTTGGCAGTATTTAAATCTCTTGATAAAGAACCTGATATCACCTATATTGATACGCCGGTTGACATCCGCGATAAATATCAGTATTTTACCGAAGCCAATATGCAGAAGCTCAGGAATTACGGTTATAGCCAGGTATTTCATTCGCTGGAAGATGGTATTTATGATTATGTTACTCATTATCTGAAAAAAGGAAGTTATTATTAGTAGCCGAACTGATAAATCAGTGACCACTTACAAATAAGAAATGATATGTCGGATTCCAAAGCAAATCATTCTCCACACAACAACTCTGTGAAACACGGAAAAGCATTTGCCTTTGGTATTGCACTCAATATTCTTTTTGTGGTTGTGGAAGTGATTTTTGGAATTGCGGCAAATTCATCCGCACTGCTGGCTGACGCTGGCCATAATGCCAGTGATGTACTCGGGCTCTTGTTCGCATGGATTGCAGCCTGGCTTGCTACCCTGAAACCCACAGGAAAATATTCCTACGGATACCGAAAGACAACCATTTTGGTTTCGATCCTGAATGCTGTCCTGCTTTTTGGAGCTGTAGCAATTATTGCATGGGAAAGCCTGGGAAAATTCAAAAATCCTGATCCTGTGGAAGGAACACTTATGATGCTTGTTGCAGGTGTCGGTGTAATCATCAACACAATTACTGCTCTGCTTTTCTACAAAGGCCAGCACACTGATTTAAACATCAGGGGCGCATTTTTGCACATGGCGGCTGATGCAGCCATCTCGCTGGGAGTAGTTATAGCCGGGTTAATTATAAACCTTACCGGATTGTATTGGATTGACCCTGTTGTCAGTATGGTTATCGTTGCTGTGATAGTTTGGGGAACCTGGCATTTGTTTGCTGATTCGGTTAATCTGGCGCTGGACGCTGTGCCCAAACACATCAACATTAACGAAGTGAAAAATCATTTGCTCTCGAAAACCGGCGTAAAAGCTGTTTCTGATCTGCATATCTGGGCTGTCAGCACTACACAGGTTGCTTTGACCGCACATTTGATTATTCCTGATGGCACTGATCCTGGTTTCATTACTGAACTGAATAAAGAAATGAAAGAGAAATTTAATATTGTTCATACCACATTTCAGATTGAACGCCAAAATCAAAATCATGAATGTAGGTTGATCCAATAAACATGGTTTATTTTACCGGGGAGTAACAGTTAAAAAAACTGTTCTTTTCTGATTGAAAAAAAATTGCTTTTGCTATTCCACATATAGAATCAACCCTTTCAAATATTGTCCTTCAGGATGATAAAGGTTAACCGGATGATCCGCCGGCTGACCAAGTTGATGAACAATTCTAACCTGACGGCCTGTAGAAGCAGCAGCTGCAAAAACAGCCAGCCTGAAATCATCGGAACTAACCACCTGCGAGCACGAAAAAGTAAAAAGAATCCCTCCGGGAAGTAATTTCCTTATGGCAGCTTCATTCAGGCGACGGTAAGCTTTTATGGCATTGTCAAGAACCTGACGGTGTTTGGCAAATGCAGGAGGATCGAGCACGATAACATCATATTTTTCCTGCTGATTTTTCAGGAAGTCGAAAACATCCATCGGATAAAAACGATGTTGGTCATTTTGCCCAAAGTTAATTCCCATATTTGTTTTTGCCAATTGTACAGCCTTTTCGGATGCATCCACTGTATCAATCAACCTTGCTCCTCCCCTTGCAGCATACACTGAGAAGCCTCCGGTGTAGGAAAAAAGATTAGCTACCTTCTTATCCTTGCAAAATTGCTGCAACATTTTCCGGTTGTCCCGCTGATCGATAAAGAACCCGGTTTTTTGTCCTTCCCTGACATCCACTTCAAACTGATTATCATTTTCAGTCACCAGCACTTTTTCGGTGCTGCCTGCCAGCAATTTTTCTTCATCTTTTAAATCAGAGCTGTTCAGCGTGGTTTCGCTTTTATCCAAAACTCCTTTAACAGGATTCCCGGGTAATTGCATGAACAATCCGGCAAACATTTCTCTCAGCCTAAACATTCCTACTGAATGAGCCTGCAACACTATGGTGCCATTATAAAAATCAGCAACAAGACCCGGTAAACCGTCTCCTTCGCCGTGGATTAGCCTGAAAACATTGGTTTTTGTATTATTCAGAAATCCAAGTTGTTGGCGATATTGAAGTGCTCCCGCTATTTTTTTTCGCCAGAAATCTTCTTCGCAATCCGTTTGCTGAAAAGAAAAAATCCTGACCATAATGGAACCATTCTGAAAATGTCCTGTAGCAAGGTATTTCCCTGCGTTTGAATAAACTTCAACAATATCACCATCATCAGGCTGGCCTTGGATATTTTTGATGGCACCGGAGAAAATCCACAAATGAAATCTTTCGACAGACCGCTCTCTGCCTGATTTTAATATTACTTTTGGAAAATCTTTAAACATGATTGACTTATTTTGCCACAAAGAAAATCAAAACTATTGCAATGAATATTGTTTATCACCCGATTGGACGTTTGGTAACACCGTTTGAACGCCCGGAGGAAATGCCCATACAGCCCTGCAGCACTATAGTAAAACAGGGATACGCAGTCATTTTTGATGATTTTGTGAACGGGTTGAAAGACCTGGCTATGTTTTCTCATGTAGTGCTTATCTATCATTTACATAAACAATCCGGTGTTTCATTACTAGTAAAACCATTTCTGGATGTTGAAGAGCATGGTGTTTTTGCCACACGTGCGCCTGCACGTCCCAATCCTATTGGGATGTCAGTGGTCAGGCTTCTGAAAATTGAAGGAAACATCCTTTTCTTTGAAAACCTGGATATGCTCAATGATACGCCACTGCTTGACATCAAACCTTATGTACCTGAATTTGATCGTCCTGACAATCCTACTTCAGGCTGGCTTTCAAATGTGGAAAACCCGTCAGCAATGAGATCAGACGAACGGTTCGTCTAAGCTGGTATATTTTTCAAAATCGTCAAGTATTTTTCTGACTTCTTCGGCATTACTGGTTTCCATCAGTGCAGCACGCAACCTTGCTGCTCCTTTAAAGGCACTGGTATAAATCTTGAAAAATCGTTTTAGCGTTGCAAAATTCCGCTCACTTCCCCAGGTTCCGGAAAATAACTCAACATGATGCCAAAGCAAATCTATTTTATCAGCAGTTGAAACCTGAGGCTGAGGATGATTAAAAAACCATGGATTATGAAAAATCCCTCTTCCTACCATTACCCCATCTGCACCGGTGGAAGCACATTTGGACAGCGCATCTTCCACACTCCATACATCACCATTACCGATGACCGGAATATTTTTCCCGACAGAATTTCTCAATTTCACAGCTTTTGCAATTTCACGCCAGTCCGCATCTGTTTCCGACTGGTCTTTTTGGGTGCGGGCATGTAAAATTATGGCAGCAGGATCGTAATTAAGCAAATGTCCTATCCAGTTTTCCGTGTCATGCTTTTTTATTCCGGTTCTGGTTTTTATACTTACCGGAATATTTGAAGCTTCCCTGGTTGCCTGAAGAATATCGGCAGCCAGTTCGGGACGACCGATTAAAGCTGAACATCCGCCCTGCTTAACTATCTTTTTAACCGGACAGCCCATGTTAATGTCAATGCCATCAAACTCCATCTCATTACAAATCAATTTTGCAGCCTTGTAAAACTTGTCCGGATCGGAACCCCAGATTTGCGCAACGATTTTCATCCCTTTTTTCTTCAGCACATCACGCTCTGAATCATTTACAAGCAACCGGCTTATAACGTTGCTTCGCCCGACCGGATGACACAAACCGTCAGTGGAGGTAAACTCCGTAAATATTACATGAAAAAACTCAGGATCAGAAATCTCGAGGATTAGCTGTCTGAAAGAAGTGTCTGTTACATCTTCCATTGGAGCAAGCGTAAAAACAGGTTTTGACAGTTTAAGCCAGAAATTGTCCATCATCAGCAAATTGTTCACGATGCAAAAATAATACTATCATCACTTCTTGAGACGGAACTAATAAAGTGACTTACATTTGCAGGCAGACCTATTAATTTGAAAAATATGGATTTCCCGGACCTGATCAGAAAACGTTTCAGCACACGCAAATACCTGCCAAATCCAATAGAACCGGAAAAACTCAGCCTGTGCCTCGAAGCAACCCGTCTGGCACCTTCAGCAAGTAATTCGCAACCTTGGCATTTTATTGTTGTTGACCAACCCGACCTCAAAGAAAAAGTGGCGTTGCAAACTTACAACCGGTTGATTTCCTTCAATAAATTTACACACCAGGCTCCTGTAATTGTAGTGTTTCTGATCGAAAAACCAAAACTTATAACCCAAATTGGCGGTCGAATCAAGAAAAAGGATTATCCTTTAATTGACCTTGGCATTGCTGCAGAACATTTTTGTCTTCAGGCAGCAGAATCAGGCCTTGGCACCTGCATGCTGGGCTGGTACAACGAAAAAAATATTAAAAAGCTACTTGGCATTCCGAAATCAAAAGATATTGGACTTTTGATTACACTTGGATACCCGGCTGTTGAAAACGTTCCTGCCAAAAAACGGAAACCACTCAAGCAATTGGTTTCTTACAATCGCTTTTAGAATGTTGCTTTTTGAACCTGTTGTCCGATTTTATTGTTTTAAATTATAAATCAGGATCAGCAAAATAATATTTATGAAGAACAAAACATATGTTGTCGTTGGCGGCTCATCAGGGATAGGACTTGAAATATCCGGTAAAATAGCACAGAACGGTGGAATAGTCTATGTTTATGCAAGAAACAGCATAGAATCGGAAGATAATACAAATCTTCACTTTACTCCTCTTGATGTAACTTCGGGGGAATTGGAAATTGAAAACATACCCGAAATCATTGACGGGCTGGTTTATTGTCCGGGCACCATTAACCTGAAGCCATTCAGGCGACTTACCGAAGAAGACTTTCTCAACGATTATAAAATAAATGTAACCGGAGCAGTAAAAGTGATTCAGAAGTTTTATCCCGCATTGCGAAAATCTAATCATGCATCTATAGTATTGTTTAGCAGTGTGGCAGCGAAAACCGGAATGAATTTTCACAGCAGCATTGCAGCAGCCAAAGGAGCTGTGGAAGGGCTGGTCCGATCGCTGGCTGCAGAGTTTTCACCTGCCATCAGGGTAAACGCGATTGCGCCGTCGCTCACCAATACTCCGCTGGCAGCCACTCTGCTTTCATCCGATGCCAAACAAAAAAGCTCTGCTGAAATGCACCCGTTAAAACGATACGGGCAGCCAGGCGATCAGGCCGATGCAGCTCTGTTTCTTCTTTCTCCTGCTTCCTCATGGATTACTGGTCAGATACTTGCAGTTGACGGAGGATTGTCATCGGTCAGAGTATAATAAAAAATCCTAAAGCTGATTCAATTAAACTATCCTGATTCCCTGTCTGATTGCTCAATGATTCTGCAAAATAGGGAATAATTTACTTTTCACACAAGCAGACAAGCAAATCTTACTGTACAAAACAGAATTCAGCAATTTTTTTATTTTTGCAAAGCTTTCCTGAAAACCTTCAACTGTGAAAAATTCTCACTTTATTTACTTATAATCCTACAATGAAAAAACTAATTTATTTACTAATTGCATTCAGTATGACACTGTTTAGCTGCAGGCAAAGCCAGGACAATCCGTTACTGGCTGATTTTAACACTCCCTTTGGTGCACCTCCGTTCGACAAAATTCAAAACGAGCACTTTATGCCCGCTTACGAGGAAGCAATGCGTATGCACAAAGCTGAAATTGAAGCTATTGTGAACCAGCCGGAAACACCTGATTTTGCCAACACCATTGAAGCCTATGACAATGCAGGTGAATTGCTGAGCCAAATCAGCAGTATCTTTGGCGGGCTCAACGGAGCAAACACTAATCCTGAATTACAACAGATAGCAAAGGAATCAACACCCTTGCTCACGGCCCATCGCAACGACATTCGTTTCAATGAAAAACTTTTTGACAGGATCAGGCAGGTGTTCGACAAGCGCAATGAACTGAATCTTAATCAGGAACAAACGCGTCTGCTCGAAAAAGTTTATGATGATTTTGCACGTAATGGCGCTGCACTTCCAGAAAATCAGCGCAACGAGTTAAAAGAAATCAACCAGCGCATTTCAATGGTTTCTTTGCAATTAAGTCAAAATTTACTGGCCGAAAATAACGGATTTAAGCTGATAATTGATAATAAAGATGATCTTGCCGGTCTTCCGGAGGATGTTATTTCAGCTGCAGCTGAGGAAGCCAGATCAGCAGGTCATGAAGAAAAATGGGTTTTTACCCTTGCTAAACCAAGTTGGACTCCATTCCTGCAGTTTTCCCAACGACGTGATCTGCGTGAAAAACTATACCGCGCTTATACCATGCGGGGTAATAACAACAACGAAAACGACAACAAAGCACTCTTTACAGAATTAATCTCCCTGCGACAAAAAATGGCCGAATTGCTTGGTTATGAAAATTATGCTGAATATTTCATCAGCGATCAAATGGCCGGAACACCAAAGAATGTCTATGATTTTTTGTATCAGGTCTGGGAACCTGCCCTTGCAAAAGCTATCGGGGAAAGAAATGAAATGCAGGCTATCATTGACAGAGAAAATGGTGATTTTAAACTTGAATCCTGGGACTGGTGGTATTATGCCGAAAAAGTCAGAACTGAAAAATACAATCTTAATGGTGATGAACTCAAACCATATTTTACGCTGGACAATGTGCGCAACGGGATTTTTACACTAACCAACAACCTTTACGGACTAACCTTCATTCATCGGCAGGAAGTACCTGTTTACCACCCCGAAGTTCAGGCCTATGAAGTGCTGGACAAAAACGGAAGTCACCTCGGATTGCTTTACATCGATCCGCACCCGCGCCCCGGAAAACGCAGCGGAGCATGGTGCGGCACCTATCGTAGCGGAAGCTGGAAAAATGGTGAAAAAATTGCTCCGATTGTTACCATAGTAATGAATTTCACCCGACCGGCAGGTGACCAGCCAGCGCTTTTAAGCTGGGACGAAACCACAACTTTCTTCCATGAGTTCGGTCATGCCCTGCACAACCTTTTTGCAAATGGTCATTATAAACGAACCAGCCGAAGTGTGCCCCGCGACTTTGTGGAACTTCCTTCACAAATACTTGAAAACTGGGCCGGTGAGCCTGAATTACTCAAAAAATATGCACTGCATTATAAAACCGGAGAACCCATTCCTGATGAACTCATTTTAAAACTTACCAACAGTAAATATTTTAATCAGGGTTTTGATAACGTGGAATACCTGGCTGCAGCTATCCTGGATTTGGACTGGCACACCGGGATAATAACCACTGCCACTGATGTCAATGAATTTGAAAAAGCCACACTTGACCGAATCGGGATGATACCTGAAATTGTACCCCGCTATCGCACAACAAACTTTGGTCATATTTTTGGTTCAGGTTATGCTGCCGGTTATTACGTTTATCGTTGGGCCGGAGTGCTGGATGCTGATGCATTTTATGCATTCAAGGAATCCGGGGACCTCTACAATCAGGAACTGGCATCAAAATTCAGAAAATTTATCCTTGCTGAAAATGCCCTTTGGGAGGGTATGGAGGCATACGTGAAATTCAGAGGTCATGAGCCTTCTATTGAACCCTTCCTCGAAAGAAGCGGTTTAAAATAGTAAGTAGAATCTTTCTTAACCTGAACAAAATCATACCACAAAATTGTAGGTGAAACCAGGTAAAAAGAAAAAAACAAGCCCTGTATTTTAAAATACAGGGCTTTAATAATTTTTATCAGTGATCCGGGCGGGATTCGAACCCACGACCCGCAGCTTAGAAGGCTGCTGCTCTATCCAACTGAGCTACCGGACCAGTTTTAAGGCCGCAAAGGTAGAAATTTATTTTCAGATGAGATGAAACCAGCTACAATTTTTAGTTATTGCACATAGGCCGCTTTTCATTATTTTTGCAAAAAATAAAACTATCAGCTATGAAGGTTTCTGTTGACATCAGTTATTATCCGCTGAAGGTGGAATATATCTCTCCCATCAAAGATTTTATAAAAAGGATAAACACTTACGACAAGTTAGTTGTAAACACAAATCCGATGAGTACTCAGATTTTCGGTGAATTTGATGAAGTAATGCAGGCAATTACCCGTGAAATTTACAAATCCTTCGAATTGCCGCATTCCATCTTTGTCATTAAAATGATCAATGCTGATCTTAACAAAAGCTGATGCTCACCAGTTTTTTTGATCTTTTTTATCAAAACCTGATTCACACTACCTGGCTTGAAGCCATTGCGGTGATTTTCGGGCTTTTAAGCGTCTGGTATGCGAAAAAGGCTAATATTCTGGTCTATCCAACCGGGATTATTTCGGTATTGATTTACGTTTACATCTGTTATTTTGCGGGTCTTTATGCCGATATGGGAATCAACTTTTTCTATTTTCTGGTGAGTGTTTACGGATGGTACAAGTGGAAACACAAAGATCAGTCAAATAAAGAGCTTCCCATAAGCCGTTGCAGCCGGTTGCAACACTTTTCCGGTATTATCCTGACCATCATTTTCTTTTTCATTTTACAATACGTGTTGCGGGAATTTACCGACAGCACGGTTCCTTATATTGATTCCTTCACCACTGCTGTATTTATTACCGGAATGTTGCTTATGGCATTGAAAAAAATTGAAAACTGGATTTACTGGATCATTGGAGATATTGTTTCGGTACCACTGTATTTTCACAAAGAATTGATGCTTACGAGTTTTCAATATTTTGTTTTTTTGATTCTTGCCGTAATGGGATACATTGAATGGCAAAAACACCTGAAGCATACGACAATTGAAAAAGCTTTTTAAAATAGCAATTACAGGGCCGGAATCTACCGGAAAATCAATTCTTTCGCAGGAACTTGCCGGGCATTATCATACATTGTGGGTTCCTGAATATGCCAGGATTTACCTGATGCAATCTGCTGGTAAATACAACTATGATGATTTGCTTGAAATTGCCAAGGGTCAGGTGCGATCGGAGCATGCTCTTAAACCTCTTGTCAAACGAGTGGTTTTTTCGGACACTGAGCTGCTCGTTATCAAAATCTGGAGTGAGGTGAAGTTTGGGAAATGCCATCCCTGGATTGAAGAACATTTGAGAAAACAGGCTTATGACCTTTATTTGCTGATGAATATCGACCTGCCATGGGAATTTGACCCCTTGCGGGAAAACCCTGAAAACAGAGAATTTCTTTTTGAACTTTACAAATCAACTTTGGAAACACTCGGTGTGAATTATCGAATCATTAGCGGATTGGGTAAAGAAAGATTTCAACAGGCAAAAAGCATTATTGACCAGCTGATGCTAATAAAAACATAGTCCATTCGTTATGCAAAAATGAAAAAACACACTACCAGTTCCAGAATGCATGTATTGTACCTTCCCCGCTGGTACCCGCACCGCTATGATCCCATGATGGGACTTTTCATTCAAAGGCATGGACAGTCAGTATTGCCTTACGCAGATATTTCGGTGCTTTACGTTCATGCCGACGACAAATTAAAAGACCAGCTTTACGAAATTGTAGTGTCAGATAACGGTATTTTTGAAGTACATATTTATTTCAAAAAATCTCTGATAAAACCGGGATTTATAGCAAATACAATAAATGGGTTCAGGTTTTTTAAAAGCCATCTGAAAGGCATGAAAGAAATCCTGAAACACCGCACAAAACCTGACTTGCTCCATGTGCATGTGCTCACGCGCTGCGGTTTGGTTGCTGCTTTCTACAAACTGTTTAACAGCGTTCCATATGTCATCACTGAACACTGGACAAGATATCTTCCCACAACTGATTCGTATCGCGGCAGACTGAGAAAATGGCTGACTTCTCTGGTCGTAAAGCATGCCGGCGCTGTGATGCCCGTGACTGCAAACCTGAGAGATGCCATGATCGAAAAAGGACTAAAAAATGACAACTATGTTGTTATCCCGAATGTGGTGGATACTGAAAAATTTAAACCCCAAACTAAAAATAACACATCGGGCAAAAAGATCCTTGTACACCTCTCCTGCTTTACTGACAAGCAAAAAAACATTTCCGGCATTCTGCGTGTAATCAAAAATCTTTCTGGCCGGCGTGATGATTTTTTACTTAAACTTATCGGTGAAGGTGAAGATTTCCGGGAAATGAAAACACTTTCTGACAGTCTTGGCCTTACCGGGCGCTTTACAGAGTTTACCGGACTGAAAGAAAATGAAGCACTTGCGGAACTCCTCGCAAACGCTGATCTGATGATTATGTTCAGCAATTATGAAAATCTTCCGGTAGTTATCCTCGAAAGTTATTCGTGCGGAGTTCCGGTTATTTCGACAAAAGTTGGCGGGATTCACGAACATATGAATAACGATCTGGGCAGGTTGGTTACAATGAAAGATGAAGACCAGTTTCTCGAAGCATTGGACACATTTCTTGACAATCCAAAAGTTTACCAGAAAGAAAAAATCAGAGATTATGCTGTTGCTCACTTTAGTAAGGAAGTAATTGGAAGGGAAATTTTTCAGGTTTACACCAGTGTTTCAAAACAATTCTCAGATACTGATAACTAAAAAAGCTATTTTGGGAAATGATGTAAAAAGCGGAAAATGCCCGGTGAAAAGAGAAAAGGGTTACCTCACTGAAAAATTATCACAGTGTTCAGTAAAATAGTAAATACCTTTGGAACAAGACTCCTCTCGGCGATTCTCAATCTGCTGATTACAATTATTATTTCCCGGTTTCTCGGCCCTGAAGGCAAAGGGGAACAAGGCATTATTATTGCAACCATTGCCTACATTCTCGTATTTGCCAATCTGATGGGCGGCAGCGCTATTGTATATCTCGTGCCCCGATTCCCAACCCGTGTTATTATTGCTCCTGCCTACATCTGGTCTGTTTTTTCGAGCGTTCTTTTCTTTTTCATTCTGCACTTTTTCAAACTGGTTGATCCCGGTATGATCATTCACATTTGCACACTTTCAGCCATAAGTGCTTTTACGGCGATCAACTCCTCAATACTCATTGGCAGGGAAAAAATCACCGCATCCAATTTTATCTCTTTTCTTCAACCACTCATTATTACTTTATCGCTGGTGATTTTCTTCCCCGTTTTCAACCAAAACAACATTTATTCCTATGTCATCTCACTCTATATTTCATTTGGAACTACTTTCATTGCCAGTCTTTTATTGCTTAGGAAATTTGGCGAAAAATTCAGTTTCACAACGCTCGTAAATTACAGTCTTATTATTACTTATCTTTTCAGGTATGGACTATTGAACCAGTTGGCACATATCTTTCAACTGCTTAGCTTCCGGATGAGTTACTACTGGATAGAACAGACCTACTCAAACGTTGAAGTAGGAATTTATTCCAATGGAACATCACTGGCCGAATCCATCTGGCTGATAAGCAGGAGTATAAGCCTGGTGCAGTATGCACGCATTGCCAATACAACCGACAGGATTTACTCTCAGAAAATCACCCTTCAACTTACTTATGCCAGCCTGGTTATAAGCTTTTTGGGTCTCCTGGTTTTAACTTTATTACCACCCGGCGTTTTTAGTTTTATTTTTGGAAAAGGATTTAATGAAGTAAGTACGGTAATCAGGACGCTTGCCCCGGGTGTATTATTTTTTAATGTGGCCTTGATAATCGGTCATTATTTTTCGGGAACCGGAAAATATCATGTGAACACCATTGCTTCGTTAGCAGGTCTGGTTGTAGCCATAGCTGCTTTTAACTTTTTAATACCGGCATTTGGAATAGCCGGTGCAGGATGGGGAACCAGCATTTCCTATCTGGTTACCACATTGATTGTTATCTGGTTCTTCGTAAAGGAGTCATCTGTCGGAATGAAAGAATCGCTGCCAAAACCCGGTGAGATTCGCCAACTGCTGAAAACGTTGAAATTTTCCGGCTCTTCAAAAAAGTAAATTTTATCACTATTGACCGACAAAATTCAAAAAGGGCAGAAAAATGTGGAGGGGATTCCTCTCCGCCACCAATACCCTCGAAAACTTTGTCATTTCGATGCCGCACTTGCGGCAGAGAAATCTCATATTTTTTGTTGGTCAGTAGTGAAATTTTATCAAGTTGATAATTGACAAACCACCGAAAACCTGCTTAATGAAAATCCCTATTTTTGCAAACTTTTTAAAATTATTTTGAACATTAACAGCTGAAACCAAATGAAAAGATGTTTAATAATTACCGGGGGTGGCGATTGTCCCGGATTAAATGCAGTAATCAGAGCAATTGTTAAAAGAGCCTCAAAAGAGCGCGACTGGGAAATTGTTGGCAGCATTGAAGCATTCAATGGCATCCTGCGTGAACCAACCGAAATTGTTATTCTTGACGAAGAAAAAGTAGCGGGTATTCACTACCGGGGTGGTACAATCATTCAAACCACCAACAAAGGAGGTCCTTTTGCATGGCCTGTCAAAAATAAGGATGGATCATGGACTACCGTGGATCGTTCTGAAGAAATGCTGCGCAAACTGCAATATCTTGGCATTGATGCGGTAATAAACATTGGTGGTGACGGATCTCAGCGCATATCAAAACAACTTTTTGATATGGGCTGCAACATTATCGGAGTTCCAAAAACCATTGATAATGACCTTTCGGCCACAGACTCCACTTTTGGTTTTCAAACGGCTGTGCAGATTGCCACTGAAGCAGTGGATAAACTGGTTACCACAGCAGCAAGTCATAACCGGGTGATGATCCTTGAAGTGATGGGACGTTATGCAGGTTGGATTGCACTCAACGCTGCTGTTGCAGGAGGAGCCGAAATATGTCTGCTTCCCGAATTTCCTTATGACATTCAACGGGTCCTCGACCGGATCAATGACCGATTTGAACGAAACAGGGGGTTTGTCAATGTTGTCATATCCGAAGGTGCCAGGGCAATAGGTAAAGATTATTCAACCCTGAGCGTTGAAGAAATCGGCTATGAAAACCGCCGGCTTGGTGGTGTTGCCAATGTTTTGATGAACCAGCTGAAAGAAGCCGGTTGCGAACACAGCATCCGGACTACCATCCTTGGCCACTTGCAAAGAGGGGGTATTCCGATTGCCTATGACCGTGTGCTGGCTACACAGTTTGGGGTTAAAGCGTTTGAAATGGTACTCAATCAGGAATATGGCCGGATGGTTTCCTACCGCCATCCAAAAATCACATCGGTTTCGCTCGAAGATGCATTGTCGCATCCCAATCTGGTCGAACCTGATACTGCACTGATGAAAACTGCCCGCGGTATAGGAATTAGTTTTGGAGATTAATTCCCTTTTATTTGGAAAATAACTTTCACCAACTATGGCGAAAGTTTTTTGATAAAGTTTTCATTTAATCATCAATCAGATGTTTTTTGTGTTTTGAAGAAATCCATCAATTTCTTCACGGCAATTCCCCTGTGGCTTATCCTATTTTTTATCTCAGGCGGCATTTGCGCAAATGAAGTATTAAAGCCCAAAGGCCTAAACACAGGATCATAACCAAAACCTGCCATTCCGATTTTCTCATGTAAAATTTCACCTTCCACCATTCCTTCAAAAAGAAATTCCTTCCCTTCCAAAATAAGAGCGATAACCGTTCTGAAACGTGCATTCCGATTGGGATTATCACCAAGCTCCGAAAGTAATTTTTCGATGTTATCAGCAGAATTACACGAAGGCCCGGCATATCGTGCCGACTTTACTCCCGGACGCCCGTTCAGTGCCTCTACTTCCAGACCGGTATCATCGGCAAAACAGTCTCTTCCTGTCCTGCTATGAACAAATCTTGCTTTTTGCAAAGCATTTTCGCTTAATGTGTCAAAATCCTCAGGAATTTCTCCCGCAAATCCTACGTCATCCAAACTTAAAATCTCCAAATTGTCACCTGCAACCTGTCTGATCTCTTTGATCTTGTTACTGTTATTGGTTGCAAAAACAATCGATTGTCTCATAGCCTGTTGTTTTTCCATAAAACAAAACCCCGGTCATTTATCTTTTAGCCGGGGTTTTGATTATCATATTATAACTACCTTATCTGTAAGTTATGCCCGGATAAAAAAGCGGACTTACTTCCATTAAATCTGTACCATATTTCAGGTTGATGGCTTTGATAAACTCATTGGCTGCCATTGCACTGGCTTTGCCGGTCAGATGAACACCATCAAGCGAGAAGGTATTTCCGGTAACAAATGTGCTGGTAAAATTAATCCCGTCGATGGTTTTCCCTCCGGTTGCAACTTCGTTGAGAAGGGCATTCATATCAACATAAGCAAGGTCGAATTGTGCAGCATATGCAGCAATGGTTTGGTTGTAACCGGCAATTGCATTGTTAATATTTGCAAGTTCGGATGTGGTAAGCACGTATTTATCAGGAATCGGTACCATGCTCCCATACCCGTGATTCATAATTGAATCGGTAGGCAGGGTTAGAAGGAAAAGCTCGCCACTTTTCATCTGACGAATTCCCCAGGGAAGATCTTTGTCTGCAATCACAAAGGGGTTCTGCCCTAAAGCAAAAGCAAGCGTATCATTTGATCCGAGGCTTTTAATTATTGCATTTAGCTGAGCATAACCAGCATTGAGTGCAGCCGCCTGTTCAGGCAGGGTTATCGGTAATCCGTTATAGGGCAGTTGTGTGTTCATAAAACTGAAGTATGGCAGAGGCTCAAGGTCTGTTATATTGGCTATTGCTCCTTTTGCTCCATTCGCTGTCATTTCCTGTAATAAAACACCCAAGGCCATTTGAAAAACCTCATTACTGGTAATGCTGTCTGCAGCGCCACCAGCAAGTGCATAACCCAGTACGTCATTGCTTCCTGTCCAGCAGGTAAAAAATGTCGGATTCTGAGCTTTGGCCTCAGCTAAAATAGTTGACGTGCCAGGTTGGGCAGCAAAACGCTTATAATAAGGATTTGCCAGACTGAACATTTCAGCTCCGTGAACCAAATGAAAAGACTTGGCGCCAGGAACACCCAGATTGTTGAAAGGCCCCTGCCCGGCAATGGAAGCAAAATTCAGGGGATTCAATTCTAAACCGGCCAGAACGGGCAACTGAAGCGTGGCGTCCAGAACAAGTCTTCTCCCAAAACCATATTCATCCATCATCATCGGCTGTTTAAAATCTCCACCGCCTGCAGGTTTCATTTGCTGAGCCAGTATAGCTGGATAGGATTTTTGCTGGCCTGTGTAAAACAATTCCCCATCTGAAAATCCGGCAGTAAGTGAATTGCCGATTGCTACATATTTTGAAAAATCAACACTTCCTGAACTAAGTGTAACTTCATCCAGTTCTGGTTTACATGAAAAGAGAAAAGCCAGAATCAAAAGGTATGTCAAGTTTTTTATTTTCATATTCGTCATAATTTTATTAGGATTAGAAATTATACCGTAAACCTACACCAGGGATCAAAGTACGTGATTTATAATCTCCTGTGAAATTATCCGGCACATACGATTTGGTTTCCTGTTGTGTCTCAAGGTGCAAATAGGACAGTTCAATTGCGAAGTTTTCGATCGGATACACCGAAAGTCCGAGAGTAAAAGCATAGGTAGTCAGGCTGGGAGTTTCAGGTGTAAAATACTGATCGTTTGTTGGGGTTGGATCATAGTAAAACCCAATACGTCCGGTTACAATGTCGCTGAATTTGTATTCAGCACCAATCCTGGGAATTATGGTGTTACTATATTTACGTGGATTACTGGAATTTAACATAGCTGGATTTTTTGAGAACTCAAATTTCAGCGAGTCATAAACATCCCAAAAAACATAATTCACTTCCGCAGCGAGTAACAATTTGTCAGTAGCCTGATAGGAAATCCCAAAATCATGATTGGCCGGTAAAGGCAACTCGGCATTAAAAGTATTTTCCCTTGGAATGAGTTGTTCGGGTATTGAAGCAGGCACGGTAAACACAGCATCACCTTCTTCCAGCGACATGGTTACCTCAGAACGGTAGTTTGCACCGATACTCCATTTTTTACCCGGTGTAAGCAAGAGACCAAAATTATAACCATACGCGGTGGTACTCCCCTGCAAATTGGTTTGCCCCATCACTTCAGGGCTGTTGTAAGGGATTGCTTTATTCAGCTCAACATCACCTGTAACAATCACAAAACCAACTCCGATACTCAGCAGGTCTCCAAACTTGCAGGAAAGTGTAGGCTGAATAAATATGGCCTGTAGCGATAAATCCTGAATCAGATTTGCACCAATCCAGTCATCACCCCACACTGCAGATGTTCCATAAGGAGTGTAAGCACCAATTCCAAAACCAAGGTCTTTGGTTATCATTGCTGATCCGTAAATGTATAATGGCGTCCCTACAGGATTATCGTTGTAAACCGTACTGTAAGTATTATTCAATCTGAAACCAACATTGTTCATGATGGCACTCATTCCCGCTGAAAAACTGTATTTTCCATTTATTCTGGATAATCCGGCAGGATTGTAAAACAGACTGCTTGCATCGCCAAAAAGTGACGTTCCGATCAGCCCGATTCCGGTTTGACGCTGCCCTTGCAAACGTACCTGATAACCACCGGCAATTAAGGAACTAACCGATAATAACATAATAATGTGAAACAGGACAATTTTTCTCATAATGGATTGATTTGATGAATTAATGATTGTGCGGGCGAAATTATATTATTTTCCTGATTTAAATAATAATTACACGAATGACCTTTAAAATTCAAAAAAGGCAGAAAAATGTGGAGGGGATTCCTCTCTGCCGGCTGGCGGACCGGAATGACAGACAGTTAGCTGTTTGTGGAGGGGTTAGGCGGTGGCGGGAAATCTCATATTTTTTGTCGGTCAGTAGTGAATAATTACAAAAATCCCGGGCGGGATTGTCCATAAAATATGTTAATGCATGGAATTTTCTTTTCAATCATCGTGTTTCCAAATGAAGGAGACATGCAATTTTTAATGAAAAACAAGTTGAAAAATCAGGAATTAATAAGACTTTTGCAAAAATTTTAAAAACGTTTAAACAGGATTTTTCATGCAACAACAAACTCAAGAGCGCCGTGTTTTGATTGATGGCTCCCGTTTGATGATTGAAGCGCTGGCACAGTCAGGTGCAGACATTTTCATCGGCTATCCGATCACTCCGGCCAATTCACTTTATCTTTACGGTAGTCAGCGCATGCCAATCATGCTTGCTGCTCCTGACGAAATATCAACGCTGCAATGGATGTCAGGTCTTTCTGCTGCCGGTCATTTGCCGGTAACCGCCACTTCATTCCCAGGTTTTGCCCTGATGGTCGAATCCATAAATATGGCATACATGATGGAGTTGCCAATGATTGTTGTTCTTGTGCAACGCCTCGGCCCTTCCACCGGAACAGCAACCAACGGTGCTCAGGGCGATCTGTTGCTGTTAAAAGGGATGATTTCGGGCGGGCACCCCATTCCGGTTCTTGCCACTTCCAGTTTTGAAGACTGCTGGAATTTGCCGGCTGAAGCTGTTTCGATGGCAATAAACATGAGAACACCTGTCATAATGCTGACTTCAAAAGAAGAAGTAATGACCCATAAAAGTTTCGATTTAAACAGATTACCCGCCATCGAAAAAGTTCCGCGAA
This sequence comes from Sphingobacteriia bacterium, assembly GCA_009930115.1. Lineage (GTDB taxonomy): Bacteria > Bacteroidota > Bacteroidia > Bacteroidales > 4484-276 > RZYY01. The sequence goes on from RZYY01000042.1 coordinate 20,722, forward strand.
AGTTTTACAACAAAGATGAAACTTATCAGCCTTATAAACCGATTGACCTGGTACCGGATTTTCTTCCCCTCACCCAAAATCGTCATCAGGTCAGAATAACTGCTTCAACCCACGATCAATCAGGTATTTTACAGCATTCTACCGATGAAGCACTGGCAAATACCCGCAGACTCGAAGAAAAAACCTATCACAAAATGAAGTGTCATCTCAGATTTGAATATGATAGACAGGAAAATGCAGAAAACCTCGTTGTAGCATACGGAATTACTGCGGCTTCAGCGCGTGATGCTGTTGAAGAACTACGTCATTCAGGCAAAAAAGTTTCTTTACTTGTACCAAAAACTTTAGTTCCTGTTCCACCGGTTTATGACGAAATTATCCAATCCTACAAAAAAGTCATTATCGCTGAAGAGAATATGAATAACCAGTTCGGCTCGCTGCTTTATGGAATCAGAAAGCCTGCCAATGTAAGCTATCTCGGGTCGCTTGGTAAAATGATTACACCACAACAAATCATGGAGGAGATAAAAGCATGAATGTAAATATTTTAAAAACTGATTCGTTGCCTTTTTGTAAAGGATGCGGGCATGACCTCATTTCAAAAAATACTGCCAAAGCTCTTGAAAAAATGGGTTACAACCCGCTGGATGTAATTATGGTGACTGATATTGGTTGCCACGGAATTATTGACCGAAGCCTAAACACACATACCATTCATGGACTTCATGGACGGTCAGTAGCACTTGGTGCCGGAATAGCTTTCGGAAACAGTGATCCCTCAAAAAAAATCATTGTTTTCATTGGCGATGGCGGAGCTACCATTGGTTTGCAACACATTATGGAAGCTGCACGACTAAATATAAACATGAGCGTTATCATTCACAACAATATGCTCTATGGCATGACCGGCGGTCAATCCAGCGGATTGACACCTGAAGGATTTCATACCACCACCTCAGCCGACGGAAATCCCTTCGATGGTTACGATATATGCGCACTGTCACACACAGCAGGTGCTTCCTATGTTGCCAGGGTTTCCGGCATTGGCGATATTTCCGATAAATTTATCAAAGCGTTTCAAACACAAGGATTTTCACTTATCGAAGTAGTAGAAATCTGCACAAGTTACGGGGTAAAATTTAATCCGGGCCGAAAGTTAAATGAGATTATTCAGGCATCCGGAAGAATTCCAGGTGAATGGATAAACAATCGTTTGCCTTTTAGCCATCATCAGGGCAGAAAAGTGGATAATCTGTTTGCCAAAACTCCCGAAATAAGCAAATCATTCAACACCGGACTTGAAAAACCTTTATCATTGATCATGAGTGGCTCAGCCGGTGAAGGTGTGCAACTTGCTGCGACCATCATAGTTAAAGCAGCCATGAAATCAGGACTTCATGCAACTCAGAAAGGCAGTTATCCGGTAACTGTTGGCGTTGGTTTTTCAACCGCCGAAGTTAACCTTTCACCCAAAGAGATCAATTTTCATGGAATCAATGTTCCAGATATAGCAGTAATTACTTCGGCTGAAGGACTTGCTCACAGTACCCGAAGGATCGGGTTGATGAAATCCGGAACGCTTTTTATCGACCAAAGCCTGACACCTCCGGTCACAGGGGCTGAGATGATTATCCGCGATTTCAGGGAAATAGGTTACCGGACAGCTTCATTGTTTGCTGTAATGTATTTTATAAAGCAAAGTGGCATTCTTCCTCTCGAAGCTGTTTTTGATACCATCGAAAGTGAGGGACTAAGTTCAAAAATTCCTGTTGAGAAATTAAAATCAGGCTTTGAAATATAGTTGATCTGACAAAAATCAACCGGATGTCGTTTTTTGCTTACCTCAATACATTCCGGATAGTTGTTTTTATAGGGTAAGATAAATAATCAATTTTTCTGTTTCGTATTTTTGGCTTGTTCCAAAAAGATCACATTGTTCATAGAACGTTGAAAATCAGGATTGCCCCGACACTAAAAGGAGCCTGATTTTCAACGTTAATATCTTATAATGGGTCAGGGCTGATAAAATAAAGATGTTCGTTTTTTATCAACATAAACTCTTTACGCCAATTGGTGGATTTGTCACTTTCTTTTGTAACAGGACAAAAGAAAGGAAAACATTTTTGCTTTCCAGTAAACGCTTTTTTTCTGTCCTGAAAAGTTCTGTCAACAGCATTTGCAAATTGTTTGTAATGACCTGGTTTAATGTAGTTTACATTAACCATGAAAAATGTCAGGACATTCCCGAAAATTTGTCAAGACATTTTCATCAATTTGTCAAGACATTTTATTCAATTTATCAA
>RZYY01000505.1 GCA_009930115.1 Sphingobacteriia bacterium
GTAAATGCTTTATTACAGCCCAGATACCTTCCCGCTTTATCTTTATAAAATATGGGATTGGGTATTGCAGTGATGAGGGCATCCATAAAATTCAACTGACGTTTCAATTCCGCCCGTGTAGATTCAAGTTCCTTTTCATGCTGTTTTCGTTGAGTGATATCACGGGTTAAAGCCAGAATATGTTTTTTCCCGGAGAGCATAAGTATACTGGCAGATAAAAGAGTAGTAACCACTACACCATTGCGCATTCGAAACCGCAACTCCATATTTTCGACATAACCATCAGCTGATAAAGCACCATAGAAGCGATCGCGTTCCTGCATTGTATCCCAGATACCCAATTCCAAAGGGGTTTTCCCTATGGTTTCTTCCAGTGTAAAACCCGTCATCCGCACAAAACCCTGACTAACGTCCACATATCTTCCCTCAGCATCGCAAAGCGTAAGTGAGTCGGGACTGGCAAGGAAGGCTGCACGGTATTTGGCTTCATTCTCTTCAAGTTTTTGCTGCATCTCCAGTTGTGCCGAAACATCACGAATGGCCACAATCCGGAAATTACCTTCCGGCGATTCCACATCACGTCCTTCTATTTCAGCCCAAAAAGATTCTCCATTTTTTCGAAATGCTTTTACATGATAGGGTTTTGCATAGTTTTTACGCACATTGGATAGCACTTTTTGCATATCCTCATCACGTCTTATGGCCTCAAGGAGATTCATTCCAATCAATTCTTCACGGGAATAGCCGGTAAGTGCAATAAATGATTGATTTACATCCAGAATCACGCCCTTACGATGTAACACAATACCTTCAAAAGTCAGGTCAGCCAAAATGCGGTATCGATTTTCGCTATTCCGGAGGGTAGCCTGAATCTTCACGAGTTCAGTAATTTCCCGGGAAATAATGATGGAATACTGATACACCCCCTGAGAATCAAAAAAACGATTAATAGCCAATTCAACCCATTGAATTTGCTGATTACGGTTAATCATGCGTATCTGATAGGCAGAACCCGTAATTTTATTCTCAATATCCCTGAGATAATCCCTTTCAAAAGCCTCCCGGT
>RZYY01000174.1 GCA_009930115.1 Sphingobacteriia bacterium
AAAAAGTTGAAAACTAAATTTATTCTATAATTGCAAAATCTTTCAAAGTGGCACTGTTTCAACCGAAATGTGTGGCATGGTCAGACCGAAATAGCCACTTAGTATCGTGTGATAAGAACTCGTTTCAATCTCCTGCACTTTACCAACCCTCAGCCGTTAACCCCTAAACGCCTCCAACCCTCTATAAACTATCTTTAGTCGGATGGGTTTCCAAGGAACCTGGTATCAGGCTCCCTGCTTAAAACCTGGCTCGGGTTACACAATTCTTCCATCAAAGCAGAATTGGCATACTCTCCTTCCCAAAATCCTTCTAAATCCAAAAATTTGTCAATTTTGGCCGCTTGTGGTGGTCAATATGCTTACTTTTGCCCCCTTAATTTTAAGCCGAAATATTATGAAAATTTCCTACAACTGGCTCAAAGAGTTTGCAGACATTGATCTTGCGCCGGAAGAAGCGGCCAGGATACTTACCAATACCGGTCTTGAAGTGGAAAGTATCGAGCAGTTTGAAAGCCTGAAAGGTGGACTGAAAGGTGTGGTGATTGGTGAGGTGAAGACCTGTGCCAAGCATCCTGATGCTGATAAACTAAGTGTAACCACCGTTGACATTGGCAGTGGCGTAACCCTACCTATTGTTTGCGGAGCACCCAATGTAGCTGCCGGGCAAAAGGTGGTAGTGGCCACTGTTGGCACTATCATTTACATGGGCGACAAATCCTTTGAAATCAAAAAGGCAAAGATACGTGGTGAGGTTTCTGAAGGGATGATCTGCGCTGAAGATGAGCTGGGACTGGGTTCATCGCATGAAGGTATAATGGTTTTGCCTGATGATGCAGAAATAGGAACACCGGCTGCTGAGTATTTTAAAATCGAAAATGATGTGGTTTTTGAAATAGGCCTGACACCAAACCGTACCGATGCCATGTCGCACATTGGTGTTGCCCGCGATCTTATTGCTTCACTCAACCTTCAAAGTACATCAGACCCGCTGAAGCTGATTACTCCGTGTACCAACAGTTTCAAACCTGACAGTAACAGTTTCCCTGTAGAGGTCATCATCGAAGATGCTGAAGCCTGCCCGCGTTATTCGGGAATTACAATTACCGGAGTAGAAGTAAAAGAATCACCTGATTGGCTGAAGCATCGGCTGGAGGCGATTGGTATGCGGCCAATCAATAACCTGGTTGATATCAGCAACTACATCTTGCATGAAACAGGCCACCCCACCCATTTTTTCGATGCTGACAAAATTGCCGGCAGGAAAATTATCATCAAAAAAGAGCCAAAAGGAACTATATTTATCACCCTTGATGAGCAAAAACGTGAGCTTTCGGGAGAAGACCTGATGATTTGTGATGCTGATAAGGCAATGTGCATGGCCGGCGTTTTTGGCGGGATGTATTCCGGTGTTACCGAAAACACCAGGAACATCTTCATCGAAAGCGCTTATTTTGATCCCAAAACCATTCGCAAGACTGCCCGCTATCATGGCCTGAGCACCGATTCTTCCTTCCGTTTTGAACGCGGCGCCGATCCCAATGCTACCATTTATACCCTTAAACTTGCTGCAATGCTGGTGAAAGAAATTGCTGGCGGTGAAATCGCTTCGGAAATTGTGGACGTTTATCCGGTGCCAGTAAACAAACCTGTAGTCAAACTGCAGTATAAAAATGTTGACCGGCTTATCGGGCAGGTGATTCCTCGTGATACAATTAAAGACATTCTGGTATGGCTGGGAATGGAACCTCATTGTGAAAACGAAGAAGGTATGCTGGTAGATATCCCCACCTTCAAAGCCGATGTAACCCGTGAAGCTGACGTTATTGAAGAAATTCTGCGTATTTACGGTTACAATAACATCAGAATTCCGGATCAACTTCGATCTTCACTTTCGCATCTAAAAAAACCGGATGCGGAACAATTGCAGAACATGATAGCCGATTACCTTGCCAGCAGTGGCTTCTATGAAATTATGAACAACTCACTCACCAAAGCTGCTTATGCCGAAAAGCTGGGGATATATGACGAAGCCAACAACGTAAAAATATTAAATCCTCTGAGCAGCGACCTGAATGTGATGCGTCAGAGCCTGATAACTTCTGGGCTGGATACCATCATTTTCAACCTGAATCATAAAAATCTAAACCTGAAGTTTTTTGAATTTGGCAAGGTATATTCCTCCATTCAGGAAAAAGGAAGAAAAAACCCTCTCAACAAGTACAGCGAAGAACGGCATCTTGCTTTGTTTGTCACCGGGTATGTTGATAACGAAAATTGGTATCATCAGCAGAAAGAAGCAGATTTCTATTTTTTAAAAAATACAGTGCTGGGTATTTTCAACCGGCTGAATATTACCGAAGAGCAGTTTGTGCATGATACTATCAGCAATATCATTTTTGAATCCGGAATTCGTCTGTCCCTCAATCAAAAATCAGTTGCTGAATTTGGACAATTGACCAAAAAACTGCTCCATCAGTTCGATATCAGGCAACCTGTTTTTATGGCCAGCATCAACTGGGATTTGGTGCTTCAGTTGATGAAACATCACCAGATAAACTATAAACCGGTTTCGAGATTTCCTGAAGTCCGTCGTGATCTGGCTGTTGTTGTGAGCAAAGAAATTCAGTTCGAAAACCTGAAAAAACTGGCTTTTGAAGCGGAGAAACATTTGCTGCAGCAGGTTAATTTGTTCGATGTATATGAAGGTGAAAAAATTGACCCCGGAAAAATATCCTATGCCATGAGTTTTATCTTAAAGGATGAAGAAAAAACCCTTACTGATAAAGTCATTGACAAATGTATGGCAAAAATCCTTAAAACTTTTGAAACCGTTGCCAATGCTGTTTTAAGGTAAATCATGCAAAATTTAAATAACTCTTTAAACAACTAATTTTTATGGAAAAACAATTTTCGGTAAGTCCTTATGGTGAGAAATTCCAGTTACCCGAAAAATCAGATTATTCAAAAGAATTTAATCGTGTGAAAGTGCTGACCAACGAAGCCCGAAAAGAGGGCAAAGAGATTGTGGTCGTTATGGGTGTTGGTTTTGTTGGTGCTGTGATGGCAGCGATTGTAGCCGACACTAAAAATGATAGCGGCAAAAACTCAAAATTCGTAATTGGTTGCCAGCGGCCAAGCACACGCAGCTATTGGAAAATTCCGATGCTCAACTGTGGTATATCGCCGGTAAAAGCTGAAGACCCTGAAGTAGAGGTGCTTATTTCACGATGTGTAAAAGAATCCAAAACTTTGATTGCTACTTATAACAGCGATGTGCTGAAACTGGCTGATGTGGTAGTGGTTGATGTGCAGTGCGATTATGAGAAAAAAGAGTTGGGTAACATGCGCAACGGCGAAGCTGATATGGCTGCACTTGAAGCTACCATGCGTACCATTGGCGAAACCATTACACCAGCTTGTCTGGTGCTGATCGAAACCACCGTAGCTCCCGGCACTACTGAATTTGTGGCCTGGCCAATATTGAAAAAAGCTTTTGCCAAAAGAGGTTTGAAAGAAACGCCTTTGCTGGCACACAGTTTCGAGCGCGTGATGCCCGGCCGGGAATACGTTTCAAGTATCCGCGATTTCTGGAGGGTTTGCAGTGGTTGTGATACCGAAGCACGCCACCGCGTTGAAAAATTTCTCCATGAAGTGCTCAATACCAAAGATTATCCCCTCACAGTTATGGATCGTCCTATAGAGTCGGAAACCACTAAAATTGTCGAAAACTCTTACAGAGCCGCTATACTTGCTTATCTGCACGAATGGAGCATCTTTGCCGAACGAAACGGTGTTGATCTTATCAAGGTAATCAATGCCATCAAAATGCGCCCGACACACAGCAACATGATCTTCCCCGGACCGGGAATTGGCGGATATTGTCTGCCCAAGGACGGTGGTCTGGGCTATTGGTCATACAGACATATCCTTGGGTTTGAGGATGGTGACGAACTGTTCAAAATTACGCCAACTGCCATTGATATCAACGATACCCGCGGTTTGCACGTTGCCCAGCTTGTGCGTGATGCTCTTCGCAATATGGCACGCTACATTGCCGGATCGGAAGTACTCATTTGCGGCGCCAGTTATCGTCAGGATGTTGGCGATACCCGTTACAGCGGAAGCGAAATGGTAGTGCGCAAGTTGACCGAGATGGGTGCCGAAATCAGGGTACACGATCCTTATGTAGATCATTGGTACGAGCTCGAAAGTCAGGACAGCTATCCCTCGGCAAAATCCTCCTGGAAGCGCTTTTTCCGTAACCAGGAACACCTAAAAGAGATGAAAGTAGAAAAAGATTTACAGAAATCATTACACGGTGTTGAGGCAGTTGTTTTTGCTGTTCCGCATTCGGCTTACAAAAACCTGAATCCTGATGATATCGTCAAATGGGCAGGTGAGCCACTTGCCATAATTGATGCCTTTGGTCTGCTTTCAGACGATAAAATCAGAAGATACTTCGAACTGGGCTGCGAGGTTAAAGCGCTTGGGCGGGGACATGTTCAGCGGATTAAAAAAGAGGTCAGAGGGTAACTATATTTTTTGGTCTGATTCAGTGAAGTTATTTCTCCCGACAATTTTTATCAAAGACAAAACTTCATTTATCTGTTTTTAGAGTTGGGTACTAATATGGCCGGGTTGTAAGGATTACTGACTGGTAAAATCAGCTATGCAATGTCCGTCTTACGGATCAATGATGTGAATGATAATTTTTGACAGGGTTTGCGGATAAGTTCTCTATTCACTTCTAAGTATTGAAGTTAAGAGCCGGCTTATCCTCATTGCTGAATTTCGCTTCCTGTTAATTGATCTTGATAATTTTTTGTGAAATGTTTGCCTGACCTGCCTGCATCCTGCACCAGTAAACCCCTGCCGGCCATTTTGAAATATCAATCTCAGTCCGGAAATCTCCTGATTTTGACTGATCATCGGCCAACAACAACATCTGTTGCCCTGTTGCATTTAGCACGTTGATGCGAATAGGTTCTGGTTTTTCCAGTAAAAGTTGAATAGTCAGCCGATCGTTGGCGGGGTTGGGAAAAGCAGAGAAACTTTCCGGTGGTGTAATTTCCTCCACTGAAATTATGCAAGCTTCGATAACCTCTTCCGGGCTGTTGCAGCCGGGGGCGTTGCTATGAATAGAAACCGTTCCGTTGGGTGCGGCCAGATATTCGCAGATGCTTTGGACTTCACAGGTGGTTAAAGAAGAATTATTTGTGATATAAAGGTTTACGATGGAATTGGCAGCAATGTTATCCAGTCCTGTCAAGCTGGTCAGGGTGTTGCTGTTGAAAATCCCAATACTACCC
>RZYY01000175.1 GCA_009930115.1 Sphingobacteriia bacterium
GCTGTTTTTGTTTAAAAAAAACTAAACTTATTTCGCCTGTTTTATCTCTGCATAAAACACGATAAGGGCTTTTTGATGATTTTGGTTTTTGATGAGAAACTATTTCGGCTGAAAATGTTATAAAGTTGCCATCGTTTATTTCTGATATTGATAAAACTTTTTTTCTGTTGATATATGACCTGCTCTTTTCGCAGGCTCTCTTCGGCTACCGCAGCACCCTTTTCGATACCGTCAAGGTGCTTTCAACCTCGCCGGTGCTGCTGATGTTCAGTCCGGAATGCTCAAAACCGGGGGTTTCAAAATAAAGATCATTTCCCAGATGCTTTCCGTCAGGGGAAAACTTTGCCACAAAATTCAGCAGATTGTCAGGCGTGATTTCGTTAAGTGCTGCCTTTGACAGCCAGACCGGGCGGCCGTTTTTATCAAATTTAGCCACAAAGATATCTCTGGCTTCTTTGCTTTCCAAAGTAAAATTTCCCAGCCTTAACTCGCCAGAAAAGGTACCTGCTGACAGCAGGTTACCGTCCTGATCCACGGCTGCACTGTAAGCCAGTGCTTTGCCGTTGCCGGTACTGCGGTTAAACCACACAGGCTGGTTGTTGTGATCGAGCAGCATGGTGAACATGGCCGGATTTCCGGTGGACGTTTCGCGAATGCCTTTGAAATCAAGGGTATCGGAAAAATAGCCGGTGACCAGAATTTGTTCGTTACCGACAGTTAAAAGATCGGTTCTGTTGTCTCCGCGACCGGCTCCTGCAGCAATAAGCTCTTCCCAGATTTTGTGCTGATTACGGGCAGCACCAAAGGGATTGTGCAAAACCAGAATTTCAGCTTCCTTGTCCATGTAGTCGGGCATGGTCAGTCCTACCGGAGCATTGATGTAAGTGGGATCGGCGATGGTGAATTTTTTGCCGTCAAAAACGATGTAGTCGCCTTCGACCGGTTCATTGAAATTTACTGCAGTTGCAATGTGCCCGGGAAAATTCAGTCCGATCACGTCCAGGCCAAGCATGCTTTTTACCAGGTAAGCAAAAAGTACCGAACGGTCTTCGCAGTCAGAATAGGGATAGTGCAACACCTCGTCGGCAAAAAAGAATTTTTCGAAGCCAAACTGCTCCTGGTCGGTCTGGTAACTGAAAGCGGTCTGAACAAACTTCAGCAGCAGGCTCACGGCTTCCAATTCCGATTTTTCCGCGATCAACGGAGCAAAGTTTTCGATCAGCGACAGTTTCAAATCGTTGGACACCATCGCATCGAAATATATGACTATATCGCTTTGGGGATAGTCTTTGTAGAAGTTGATGATTTGGCTGTTGCAGGAAAGCCGGAGATCGATGTTCGTCTGTTCAAAACCGAAGGTGAACGTTTTTGCAGTATTTTCACCACCGAGGTTAAGCACTTTGTAAATATTCAGGTCGAACAGGCGGTGAGCTTCCGGAAAATCCATTTCATACGAGCGGAGTTGATCTGTTTCCCCTTCCATAAGGTAGTACTTCTGATTGTCGAAGAGGAAAAATGTCGTTCCGTACACCGGATTTACCACAGGCAGCAAAACAAAGGTTTCGTTTTCATGGAACGCAGCTTTGGCCTGATAACCTGATCTCAGCAACAGGAACCAGGTGAGCAGCCTTGAAGTGTTTTGCTCCTGGCCGGCAATGGCACCTGCAACCTGTCGGATCAGCCTGTAGAAACCCCAGTCGTTGAGGTTCATCTGATTACTGTGTTCCTGCAACTGATCAAGAAGGCTGTTGTAATTGGTCAGACTCAATTGCTCAAAATAGTCACTGATGCTGTTTTCGTCAATGGGTTCATTCACCCTGATATTCATCTTCCGGTCGTAGGTAAAAGGAAGTGAATTGCCGTAAAAACTGATCTCGCCGGTATAAACCGGAAAATTTTCCGGTTCCTGCTTTACAGGTCTTGGTAACAATGGTTTGGCAGGGATTTGCTGATCAATTTTTTTTAGGTCTTTGACGCGGGGAAGTTGTTGAGGGGGCTTTTTTCGTTCCGGTTCCAGGTACACAGGGATGATGTCCGGCTTGGGTGCTGCTGGTCGTGCAATCCCTTTGAATGCCTGAAACTGTTTCCATCGTTCGGTGAGGTAATTTGCATAGGCTTCATCCTGTTGTTTGATGTACCGGTCAAATTTTTCGGCCAGTCCGGCGATCTGTGCTTTACGCTGCTGCTCAAAGTCCTGCAGTTGTTGTTGTCGTTGCTGTTTCCATTTTTCAAAATCGTTTTGTCCCGAGGCATGTATTCCTGCCAGTAAGACGAGCAGGATGATGAAAAGCACGTTTGGTGAGGGTTTTGATTTCATAAAAAAATGATTAGGGTTAAAAAATGAACGTTTGCGAATGCATGGCAAGATTACGAAAAAACGGACAATTCTCCAAAATGCTGGTGACGTTTTTCATACAGCAAGAATGAATGACCTGTAAAAGAGCAGGTTAATCTGTTTTCAGCCTCCCATTTTGCTCCAGCAGTTTTTTGAAATACCGGTAGGTTTCAAATTGTGATCTGACCGGTGTGGATTCGCTTGTTTTCCGGTATTGATTTACATTGTCAGCACTGATCAGACGGGCTTTTGTGTTGTCGTGCAACTGAATCTGAAGGACATTCCAGATTTCATCCTGAATTTTGGGATCGGTGATTGGGGTGGTAACTTCAATCCGGTAGTCGAGATTTCGTTGCATCCAGTCGGCAGAAGAGATGAAAAATTCGTGGTTGCCGCCATTGCAGAAAACATATACCCGCGAATGTTCCAGAAAACGATCGACGATGCTGAACGCTTCAATGTTTTCGCTGATTCCTTTCAATCCCGGGATCAGCACACAGATGCCCCTGGCGATGATTTTGATTTTTACTCCGGCATTGCTGGCTTCGTAGAGTTTGTAAGTAAGTTTTTTATCTACAAGACTGTTGAGTTTCAGCACCATCCAGGCTTCCTGCCCTTCTTTTGCATTTTTGATTTCACGGTTGATGAGTTTCAGGAAATAATCCCTGGTTTCAAATGGTGAAACAATAAGTTTTTTGAATTTGGGGATGAAATATCTGGATTCGAAAAGCTGAAAGACTTTGTAAACATCGGTAGCAATGTCCTGATCGGCTGTGAGCAGGCTTTTGTCGGCATATACTTTGGCGGTGGATTCATTGAAATTGCCGGTGCTGATGTTGGCGTAATAAACGTTCGACTGGTTTTCTTTCCGGCGGATGAGGATGAGTTTGCCATGCACTTTGAGTCCCGGGATGGTCGGCAGTATTTTTACTCCGGTTTTCTGAAGCCGCTCAGCCCAGAAAATGTTGGCTTCTTCATCGAACCTGGCCTGAATTTCCAGGAAAACAGTAACTGATTTGCCATTGCGGGCAGCGTTCATCAGTGCATTCATCACATTGGAATTACTGGCTGCACGGTAAAAGGTCATTTTTATGGAGCGGACATCCGGATCAATTGAAGCTTCCCGCAACAAGTCAACAATATATTGGAACGACTGGTAGGGATAATGCAGCATGATGTCGCGTTTGCGAATTTCGTTGAAAATACTGCTGTGAATGGTCAGCCCCGGATGGGGCATGGGTGGCATGGGCGGATAGACCAGTTTGGATGATCCTACTTTCGGGAAGTCCATAAAATCTTTAAAATTGTGGTATCTACCACCGCCGCGCTGGTTGTCGTCGTCGAGCAGATGCAGTTTGGTCCTGATCTTTTTAAGAAATGTTTTCGGAATGGCATTATCGTAAACGAAACGCACAGGGCATCCTTGTTCTCGTTGCTTAATGCTTTCAGCCATAATTTCAAGAAAGCTTTTCTGCACATCATTGTCAAGATCGAGTTCGGCATCGCGGGTAATCTTGAAAGTATAAGCCTGAAAAGTATCGTAGCCGAAAATGGAGAAAATATAGTGCAATCCGTGCCGAACCACATCGTCGAGCAGCATGATGAAGATTTTGCCATCTTTTTCGGGCAGGATCAGGAACCTTGACAACTGGTCGGTGGGGAGTCTTATAACTGCATGATCCTCGTGGTCGGGCTCGGCCGACGACTGCATATGTATAGCCAGATAGATCGACCGGTCTTCGATGTCATCGTTGGCATCCAGGTTATCAATCATAATTGGGAACAGGAAAGGCCTGACACTGTTCAGAAAATATTCGGTAACAAATTCACTTTGCTCAGGCAGAAGTTGTTTTTCGTTGATGATAAAAACATTTTCCTGCTTCAGTTCCTCAACGATGGTTTGGTAAGTCAGGGTAAACACTTTTTCCTGGTCGGCAACAATTTCGTGAATTTGTTGGAGTATCTCGGCCGGTGATTGCTTGATTTTATAATCGAGCTGTTCCACTCTCAGCATTCGGTTGAGAGTGGCTACCCTTACCCTGAAAAACTCATCCCGGTTGTTGGAAAAAATTCCCAAAAACTTTAGCTTTTCGATCAATGGGGTAGAATCATCGCTTGCTTCCTGCAATACCCGGTCATTAAAATGCAGCCAGCTGATCTCCCGGTTTATCATCGGGTATTTCTTTTCGGTTTTGGGCATATCAATCTTTCTTTTTAAGATTTGACGGAGTGATGATAAAATCAGGGTGATATTTTGCCAGGTACAGGTTTGTCCATTTTTCGGTATCAAAACTGATGCTGACAAGTCCTGAAGTGGGGAGCCAGTCCGTTTTCTGGTCAAGATACCGGTTAACAAATCCGGTGAGGGCAGGGTTATGGCCGACAAGCATTACCGACCTGATCTCATCCGAAATTTCATAAAACTGGTCAATCAGGTTTTCCTCGTTGGAATGATAAATCGTTTTGCTTATTTGGATTTTCCCGATGGGATAACCCAGGGCAGCAGCGACAATTTTTGCAGTGTCGTAAGCTCTCACTGCGTGGCTTGATAGAATAAGATCAATTCGGATTTTCTTTTCTGTCAGGTATTTGCTGATAAGTCTGGTACGCTTTATTCCTTTGTCAATCAGCGGACGTTCTTCATCGCTGAGGAAGGGAAATTCCCATGATGATTTTGCATGGCGAAGGATATAGATGGTTTTCATATGGTTCAGATGCTATTTTGAAAACGCTCAAAATTACAGTTTTAATCCAAATAAAGGCTGACTCCTCTGTTAATAAAAGGCAAAAATACAGGAACAGACTGATGAAACCGAGAAATTTAAAGGAGTTATGAAATCTGCATTTCTTTATGGAATGATCAGCTTGACCGGGCTGGTATCACTGTTGCCCGTAAGGGTAACGAGATAAATACCCGGTTTTGCCCTGAAAGGAATACGGTTTAATCCTTTTTCAGTCAGCA
>RZYY01000506.1 GCA_009930115.1 Sphingobacteriia bacterium
ATCCTGACCATTCAGTGAAAACTTTTCATATTTCCACTTATTCACCAGCCGGTTTTCGGGTGTACGCAGACTGATAATGGGGCCTTCTTCGTAATAGCAACCCGTAAATACCAACATGATTTCAATCAACGGGAGTAATAGTTTTTTCATATTCCTGAATTTTTTGCAAATGTAATAGAAAATACAATTACACAAAAACCCTTTGCTCACAATATCAACATTCCACAGTCAGACCATCATATGCAAGAAAAACGCCTGCCGGCAGTTTTGGCTGAACTTTGGTGTGTAAACCTAAAAAATGACTGATATGTGTCAGATAAGCCGCTTTGGGCCTCAGCTTTTCAATATGTTCCAATGCTTCATCCAAAGAGAAATGAGACGGATGTTTTTTCTTTCTCAAAGCATTCAATACCAGCAAATCTGCATCTTTTATCAAATCCATCGATGACTCCGGTATGGAACTGGCATCGGTAATATACACCATATTGCCAATGCGGTATCCAAGAATGGAAGCATCGCCATGCATGACAGGAATTGGAATGACGGGCAGACCTTTTATTTCAAACGGATGGTCATCAACCACTGCCAGATTGATTTTGGGCGCACCCAGATAATCGCCAGGATTGAAAATGTATGGAAATTCCGTTTTGACTGATTCCACGGTATCCTGATTGGCATACATGTCAATGGTTTTACCACGGATATAATTGAATGCCCTGATGTCGTCGAGCCCGGCTATATGATCGCGATGACCATGCGTAAGAAGAACTGCATCAAAATCCCGGATGTTGTTTGTCAGAAGCTGCTGGCGGAAATCAGGACCGCAATCGATAATCAGTTGCAAACCATTGCACTCAATATAGGCCGATGTCCTGAGTCTCTTATCCATAGGATTTTCAGAGCGGCAAACTTCGCACTCACACGTGAGTACTGGTACACCGGTCGATGTGCCGGTTCCGAGAAAAGTGATTTTATTTGGCATTGCAAAGCAAAGATAACAAAATGTAAAATCACTGGCACGGATTGCAAATCCGCGCCAGTGATTTTACTAACATTGTTGT
>RZYY01000043.1 GCA_009930115.1 Sphingobacteriia bacterium
ACCAACTGCTGACGACATTCTTCGTAAGCTCTCACTGCCGGTTTTGGTGAAACCCAATGCCGGAGGATCGAGTGTGGGAATGACCAAAGTGAACCATGAAACCGGACTTCTTCCTGCCATCGAAAGGGCTTTTAAAGAAGATACTGAAATTATGATCGAAGAATTTGTCGAAGGCAGGGAATTAACCTGTGGTGTTATTGAATCTGCCGGCAAAATGCTTATTTTGCCTCTCTGTGAAATCAGAAGTAAAAGAGAGTTTTTTGATTTTGAAGCCAAATATGACCCTTCCCTTGCTGATGAGATCATTCCGGCATCCGTTAACGAAACAGTGGATGAAGAAATCAGGGACACTTCCGCATTTTTGTACAAAAGGCTGAACTGCAAAGGTGTGGTTCGGTTCGATTACATTTATTCCGAAAAGAAAAATACATTGTATTTTCTTGAAGTAAATACTGTTCCCGGCCTTACACAGGAAAGTATTGTCCCGAAAATGGCCCGTGAAACAGGAATATCATTGCAACAGTTTTTCACGATGATGATCGAAGAAGCCATCAGACGTCAGTTGAAATGACCGGAATGAAAAAAGTTGCCTTCAAAACACTGGGTTGCCGGCTGAACCAATTCGAAACGGATGCACTGGCATCACAGTTTCAGAAAAATGGTTATCGCGTGGTTCGGTTTTCTGATCAGGCTGATGCGGTGGTGATTAATACCTGCACAGTGACTGACCAGAGCGACCAGAAGTCATTTCAGACCATCAGACAGGCAGCACGTAATCACCCGGGAGCAATGCTCGTAGTTACAGGATGCATGGTCAACAATCACCGTGAGCATCTCCGGAAAGACTTCAACAATCCGCTATGGCTCGTTGACAATGAGCACAAAAGCTCAATTTTTTCGATAGTTGACAGCTACTTCAAAGACGAAATCATTCATCCCGAAAATCTTGAAACGGATTTATTCAATTATGCTCCTGCCGAAAAAACATTTCACACCCGAAGCTGGATTAAAATTCAGGACGGTTGTAATAACTTTTGCACTTTCTGCATCATTCCAAAAGTAAGAGGCAGAGCTACCAGTCGTCCTGCAGATGATGTTCTCGAAAATATCCGTCGGGTGGTGGATTTTGGTTTTAAAGAAGTGGTACTTACCGGAGTAAATATTGGACGTTATCATTTTGAAGAAATTGATTTTGAACACCTTGTAGAAAAAATACTCGACCTTCCGGGAGATTTCAGGTTACGTATCGGATCTATTGAGCCTGAAGGATTTGGTGACAGGCTGTTTGACCTTTTCTCACATCCGAAACTTACGCTGCATCTCCATCTTTGTCTGCAAAGCGGTTCTGACGATATTTTGATGAAAATGCGACGTTTTTACACTGTAAGTTCGTTCATGAATATAGTCGAAAAAGTACGTAAACGTTATCCTTTGTTTAATTTTACCACTGATGTCATTGTTGGCTTTCCAGGCGAAACTGAAGAAGATTTTGCACAAACTGTTGACATTTGCCAAAGAGTGGGTTTTGGGCACATTCATACTTTCAAGTATTCTGTCCGACAGGGAACAAAGGCAGAACGCATGCCCGACCAGATTTCTGAAAAAGTAAAAACTGCCCGAAGCAGGATTATCCGCGAACTGGAAGAAGCTGAAAAACGAAAATACCGGCAGTCGCTTATCGGAAAGGAACAAACTGTCCTGGTCGAAAAAATCCAACGCGGGTTTGCTTCAGGTTATGGTGAAAATTATGTCCTGGTGAGATTCCCTGCTTCAAATCTGATGACCAATCAGATGGTGAAGGTGCATCTGACAGGCCTGGAAAACGGCGCTGACCCGGCACTTATCGGCATACCGTTATAAGCCTTCAATTACCTCGATTTTAAATACTGTAAATGAATATGATAGTTAAAAACCGGGCATGAATTTCTACCCCGAATTCAACCATTTGCCTGTTTCAACTGTTTAACCTAAAATCAATCGTTAACGCTAAACTTTTTACTATGAAAAAAATCATCCTCGTTACTTTTTCGATTATCGCAATAAGTTTTTACTTCATTCCTGTTCATGCACAACTGAGCAGCGAAGGAGCTTTTGCAACTTTTGCTCCCCTGCCCTATTCTTTCGATGCTCTGGAACCGGCCATTGATGCCAGGACAATGGAAATACATTACGATCGGCACCACCGGGCCTATTTCAACAATTTCATGAAAGCTGTTGAGGGTACAGATATGGAAGGGAAATCACCCGAAGAGTTGTTTGCACAGATCAGCGAAATGCCTGTTGTTGTGAGGAACAATGGTGGTGGTCATTACAATCACACGCTGTTTTGGAAAATAATGTCACCAAATGGCGGCGGCGAGCCTGAAGGCAAGTTGGCTGAAGCTATCAGCAGCACTTTTGGATCGTTCGAAAATTTCAAAAATATATTTGAAAAAGCTGCAGCTACGCGTTTTGGAAGTGGATGGGCCTGGCTCAGCGTGGATGCAGATGGAAAATTGTTCATTTCCTCTACTCCCAATCAGGACAATCCTCTGATGAATGTGGTTGAACTGCAGGGAACTCCGATTCTCGGGCTTGACGTCTGGGAGCACGCTTATTACCTGAAATACCAAAATCAGCGTGGTTCCTATATCAGCGCTTTCTGGGAACTGGTGAACTGGAATGAAGTGGCAAATCGTTTTAAACACCTGCCAGGTAAATAATCCTGCTCTATTATCCGAAAGTCTTGTTCAGGTCTTGTTTGACGAAATAAAACAGCTTTTTCGAAAAACAATAGTTGTTGAAGTTGCCTTTGAAATCCTCATTTCGGATCAGTTCAGCAGTACATTGTAAAGCAGCGGGTTATTATTGTAAAAAGCCGGCTAAAAAGCTCAGGAAATAATTTTCCCTTTTTCCATTTTCACGGTTCTTCCCGGAAATTCATTCATCAGGTAATGATTATGGGTTGCAATGATTACGGCTGTTCCATTCCGACCAATCTGGTAAAGCAGTTCAAAAATCTCCATGGTTGTTTCAGGGTCGAGGTTTCCGGTTGGTTCGTCTGCCAGAATAATTTCCGGATTATTGAGTAACGCCCGTGCAATGCAAACCCGTTGTTGTTCTCCGCCTGAAAGCTCGTGTGGCATTTTAAAGCCTTTAGTGGGAATGCCGGCAGCCGTGAGCACTTCACTTATTCTTTTTTTGATTTGGGTATTACTTTTCCATCCGGTTGAGCGCATTACAAATTCAAGGTTTTTATCCACTGTACGGTCGGTTAGCAGTTGAAAATCCTGGAAGACAATACCCAGCTTCCGCCGGAGGAATGGAATCTGACGGGTTTTAATTTTGTCAAGTTCGAAACCGGCAACTATAGCCTTGCCATCATCAATTTTCAATTCTCCGTATAGTGTTTTGAGCAGGCTGGTTTTTCCGCTCCCGGTTTTTCCGGTCAGATAGACAAATTCGCCCTGATCCACGTGGAAGTTGATTCCGGCGAGCGTAAGTACATTTTTTCGGTAAACAGTTACGTTGGAAAGATGGATCAGCGTTTTTTCGTGCATGATTAGTTATCTGACCAGATTTTTTTATTTGTTGCGTCTTGGGAAACTTTTTGTGAAAATCAGAATAATGTGCGCAGGATATCCGGATAAACAGTAATCCTGTATGTTGAAAGAAGTGACCGGTAGGCATTCAGCCCGGCTGAAGCATAACTGTCGCCGAGTCCGGGAAGGTTTTCGACCGATCTGCTGTAAACGATTGTATGGTGCTTGTTCTTAATGACAAAAGTTGCTTTAAGATTGGTTGAAAAACGATTGTTGCGCTCGTTTCCGGTAAATGTATCAATGTCAGCCTCAAGTAAATAGTCAGCATCATCAATCGCGGTGGTTAGCTTAAAACCTTCCTGCAGGAAGAGTTTTTGAATTTCATCCTCAAGGCCTGTATTGGAAACCGCTTTGCCGAGATTTTTTTCAGTCAGGTTTAGATGAAAAACAGCAGGAATAAATTCAACCGGCAGAATAAAAGTATTCACTTTTATACCGTCGATCAGCTTGTGAATCAGCATGTCTTCAGAATTGTTTTCTACCAGCCATTGAAGGTCCGGGGCTGAACTGATCTGCCCGTTGCTGCTTCCGGATTTGAATTTATCAATATTTATTGAAAAAACACCGTTCGCATTGGTGAATGAAACCTGCTCGCTTGCTGGCATCCATGAGAACTTTGTAATCACCGGTATTCCGGCTGCAGGGTTTCCTTTCTGGTCCGTCACTTTAACGTCGAGGGAAGTATTGTTTTGTAAAGCTCCCTGTTTAAAACGCATCGTTTCGAAAGGAAAAACAAATTTTAAATCCCTGATTTCATTTATAAAATCAGCCATCAGCGCCGGAGCATAAGATTTATTTCCGGTTTCCGTTGCAATGGTCAGCTCATCACCCAGAAAATTCCTGACGGCTTCTACCGATTGAATATAAAACCGTATAGCATCAGCTTTTTTCCCCTGTTCACTGAATGATCTGGCCTGTTCCAGTGCGGCTTGCGACTGAGTGAGTGCACGATTGATTCTTTCCTGCCTGATCTGCTCCCATTTTGTTTTGGATAAACGGTAGTAAACCCAGTACTGTTCTTCATTTTCCCAGTTTTCGACCAGTTCAAAACCTTCCAGTTGTTGTCTTGTTGACATTTTGATCTGGTCCCGGAAAAATTCGCTGTAATTATTGTCAAATTCAAACTGGTGGAGTACAGACGATGCTGAGACGGTAACCGAAATGCTGGCGGCAAGTTCGGAAAGTGCGCTCTGACGGGCTCTTTCACGATAGTCCTGCTGACCGGATTTCAGAGCCAGACCAACTCCGTGATAGCTGTCGGCTGTGTTTGGGGTTTGCCTGACCCAAGAGGGGGCTTCAGATATCAGGTTGTTTTCCTGTACTTTTCTGCCTGGCGAACAGCTGTAAATCAATGAAAAAATAAGAATGACCGAGGTATAAAATTTCATTTTTCAGGATTAAATTCAATGACAGCTTTTGCTATTTTTTTCGATAAGTCTTCAAAAAGATCATCCCTGAGCTGATCGGCGGATTGAATGCGATCGTCGGACTTGAGAAGTTTTTGGAGAGACTGATAATTCTTCAGGTCTATCGAATACGTGTTGTTAATTTCTTTAGAAGGATAGAGATTTTTTTGATTGCCCTGATAGGTGGCATAATTTGTCTGATCTTCCTTATTTCCTGTCAGACGCTGCGAAAGCAGAATCTGGCCATTTGCGGCTGACACAAGTTGATAACTCATTTCGAGTGAGGTTTTGTTCTGCTTCAGGTACTCGGTGTAGGACACCTGATGATCGTAATAAGAGGTTTCACCATTGGTTTTTCGAACAGGCTGCCTTTCAAAACCTGTCCTGGAAAACTTTTGCAGTTTGCCTTCATTCTTTTCATATTCAGCAAAGCTGATGATCAGCATAGCTTTTATTCCATAGGTGTCAGTGAGTTCTTTCAGTTTTTTCCTGTCCGTTGAGCGGGACGAAGCAACAGCCTGAAAAAATTTGCTGTTCATATCAGGAAATTGGTGGATTTTCAGGAATGGGTCATTATGACTGAGCAAATGACTGGTGAGTGCAGCTTCAAATTCGGCTGCATCGGCATTGTGCTGAGGCATTGTCCCAACCAGCACAGCCACCGGAAACTGAGCACAGTTCAGCGCTTCATCTTTAAGAACTTTAGATTCCTTGTAGTTTCCTGCATCTTTGATAATGCTTTCGAAGCCAAAATAGGCACTGCGACATTTTCCGGTTTTCAGGTTTTCCTTTGATGTTCTGTAAATGGGTTCATTGCGGGCTTCCATATACCGGGCTTTCACATCGGGGTAATCCGGTGCAATCCTGTACACATCGCCCAGCGCAATGGCGGCAGCATCAAAATCTTCTTCAATCAGCCAAAGTGTTCCTTCCTTGTAACGTTCATCCAGTGCTTCCTGCATGCGTATTTTCACATCTTTGTAATCAGGATTCTTTTGGTACACCTTCTCCCACTCCGTGTAAGCATTCATGTAATTTCGCAGGCTGAAATGATTTGATCCCTTCTGATAAAGTGGTTCAAGTGTTGAAGTGAGCAGATAATTCCTGGTGTCTTTATATTCAGGCTGAATACTGTGAATTTCACTGAAAATATTTTCTGCTTCACCGAAGCTTTGCTCGTTCAGCAGTTTCTGCCCAAGCTCGTAACGTTCAGCGAGATATACCTCACAGGCTTTTTCATACATCCTTTCAGTACCAAAATCAAAATCAAGATCAACGCCGGCAGACCTGACTGTTGAGGCAAAATCCTGCATAGACCGGTAGCCGTAAATGGTAGTTTGATAATCGTTCCGATTATAGGCGCTGGTGATTGCAGCAACCGATTCATCCAGATACAATTGCCCGGTCCGTTTCAAACCTGTTTTATACTCAAAAGCTCCGGGTTTTAAAGCCAGCGCCTGCAGATAAAGTCCGGCAGCATCTTTGAACATGCCTGCCTGTTCGAATTGTACAGCCTGTTTGGCCAGTTTTTTTACCGTACAACCTGCCGCCATAAGGAGAAGGATAAAGATCACATATTTAGCTGCTCCTGTGCTGTTGGTCATAGTTCTGTTTTTTTTGGTAAAATTAGAAATTGTTTTGAAAATAAACGGATGTAAAATTTTTTGCAGAAAAATGTTTTTACTGAGGAGCAGTTTCATTTTTTTTCGCCAATAGTTTATTGAACTTGCAAAATGTCTATTTTTGGAAGCACTGAAATACGCCTTTTACTAACCAAAACTCTTCTAGAAAATGACCATTCCACCATCATTTGATGTTATTGGAAAAAAATTGCCGGATATTTTGCATTTCATCAGTTTGAAAAATACGGAAACCAACATTGCCGGATTTGATGAAAAGTTTCTGATTGTTACCATTCAGAAAAGAATGGCTGCACTGGGCTGCTTAAAAGTTGATAATTATCTCGGATTAATTGCTGAAAACCAGGAAGAAAACGCATCATTAATCAAACTGATGCAAGTAGGATACAGTGAATTTTTCAGAAATCCGTTCACTTTTGCCACTATTGAAACAATTCTGTTGCCCAGACTGGTAAAGCAGCGCAAAAAAACAAGCACGGGTGAAATTCGCTTTTGGTCAGCAGCCTGTGCCAACGGTCAGGAACCATACAGTCTGGCCATGCTTTTGGAAGATTATCGTGAAACTACAAAACAGCTTCTTCCCTATCGCATTTTTGCCACCGACATCAACATGGAATTACTCGATCAGGCAACCTCAGGATATTATTCTGAAAAATCACTTGATAACCTGACCTTGCGTCGGCTTAAAAAATGGTTTGTGCCGGCCAATGGCGGTTATAACATTACTGAAGAAATCCGCCGGGCTGTAGATTTTTCTGTTTTTGATCTGCTCAACGAAAATATGATCTCTCCGCCGGTTAGCATTTTTGGCAATTTTGATATGGTGTTTTGCTGCAATCTGCTCATTTACTACAATGCAGATTATCGACGCAAAATTCTTGAAAAATTATCCAAAAGCCTTATCCCGGGCGGCTATCTTATTACCGGACCTGCCGAAAGACATTTTGTGAAAGAGTTCGGATTTCATGAAACAATTTTTAACACGGCAATTTTTCAAAAAAAGCACCAAGAGTAACAATTTGAATCAAAATAAATTCGGTATTTTTGATAAAAAGACTGAGGTACTAACAAGGAATAAACTGAAAATAAAAAACACAAAAATGATAACATTCAGAGATTTGAAAATCAGAACACAACTGATTGCAGGCTTGTCTGCACTGATTTTTTTTGTATTGATACTTGGTTTTGTATCTTACATGCAAACCAATAGAATACACAAGCAAAACGAAATTTTTTACGAACATTCTCTGATCGTAAGACGTGCCATCGGACATCTTGAAAGCAGTATTTACATGATTCACTGGGCTTTGGAAACAATTTTCAGGCAGGAGAGTTACAAAGAAATGCTTCCCTACATTGATATTATCAGGCAACATGAACAACGGGTTGCTGAAAGCCTCACCGTCCTGAAAAACAAATATCATGGCCCGCCGGAGCAGCTTGAAAATATTGAAAAATCATTCAACACCTGCAAGCAAAACCGTGAGGATGTACTTAACCTGTTTATGATGGGAAAATTCAGGGAGGCAGATAGTATTAATATTCATAAAGGCACGGTTATAGGGAGCAGGCACATGGAAGAGCTTACCGGAGAAATAAGAAGAATCAGTTTGCAGGCAAAACTGCATGGTGAAGAGCTGCACGATTATTCTAACAAATTGAATAAAGATCTGACCATGCAGTTGATCCTTATCATTACTGTTATCATTGTCCTTGCTTTGATCATAAGCATTACTTTACTGCAAAACATCAGAACCCCCCTAAAACTTATGACAAATGCCGCAATGAAAATGAAAAACGGCGATATGAAAGCCCGCAGCAATTACCAGTCAGCCAATGAATTTGGAGAATTGTCGGAAACGCTTGACGGGCTGGCAGCAAGTATTCAGAAAAACCAGGAGCTGAATAACCAGATCGCAGATCTTTCGGGAGTAATGATAAAGGAAGATGATGACCGAAAATTTTTCAGGGCAGTACTCACCGCTCTTTGCCGACACACCGGAGCCCAGATGGCAGCGGTGTATCTGCTCAGCGACGACTTACGAAATTTCGTAATGTTCGATTGCATCGGGCTGAATGAAAAAGTTCCAAGGCAATTTTCAGCCATTCATCCGGAAGGGGAATTGGGTATGGCTGTGAGCACCAAGCACATACAACATATCAAAAAAATCCCTGCTGATACCCGCTTTACCTATCTCTCGGTAAGTGGAAATTTTGTTCCCGAAGAAATCATCACCTTGCCTGTTGTGGCTGAAGATAATGTCATTGCAATAATTTCGCTGGCTTCGGTAAAACCATTTGATGCACTCACACTGCAACTGATCGAAAATATCTCTGTAACGCTCGGGGCAAGAATTACCGGGATACTGGGATTTAAAAAAATCAGGGAGGTCAGTTATCAGCTTGAGCTGCAAAACCATGAACTTGAAACACAAAAAACAGAACTTTACACGCAGTCGTCAGTGCTTACCGAGCAAAATACCGAACTCGAAATTCAAAAGACCCGGCTTGATGAAGCCAACCGGCTGAAGACCATATTCCTGAGCAATATGAGCCACGAACTGAGAACACCGCTCAACTCTATCATTGCACTGTCGGGTGTTCTTGGACGACGTCTTTCGGGAAAAATACCGGACGACGAATCAGGCTATATTCAGGTGATTGAGCGAAACGGAAAACAACTGCTGTCGCTTATCAACGATATTCTTGACATTTCGCGCATTGAAGCCGGTCGTGAAGAAGTTGACGTGTCAAATTTCAACATGAACAATCTTATTGCCGAAGCCGTTAGTATGCTGAAACCTCAGTCTGATCAAAAAAAAATTGAACTGATTCATCATTCCCCGGATGCTGAAATCAAAATTTCGACTGATGCGGAAAAATGCCGGCACATCCTGCAAAACCTGATTGGAAATTCGATAAAATTTACTGAGAAGGGAAAAGTGGAAATTGTTGCAAATCAAAAAGATAAACATGTGGAGATAAAAATTTCAGATACAGGCATCGGCATAGAACCGGAGCATCTGCCCTTTATTTTTGATGAGTTTCGGCAGAGCGACAGCAGCATTTCAAAAAAATTTGGTGGTTCTGGTCTTGGGCTGGCTATTTCGATGAAATATGCCAAACTGCTGAATGGTACAATTGAGGTGGAAAGTACACCGGGAAAAGGTTCAGCTTTTAGGTTTATCCTGCCTCAGAAATTTAATGACGAATCTTCGGCTGATCAATCGAAAGAAAATGATCTTTTACAGAAAAATGAAGCTATTTCATCAATGTCTTCTATTTCCGGAAAAGGCAAAACCGTTTTGCTGATCGAAGACAGTGAACCGGCAGTGATTCAGGTGAAGCTTGCCCTTGAAGAAAACGGATTCAGGGTAAGAGTAGCGCGTAACGGTTTTGAAGCTCTTGAGCAACTTGCCCGCTATCAGCCCGATGGAATTATTCTCGATCTGATGATGCCCGAAATCAATGGCTTTGAGTTGCTGGGCAAAATACGTCAAACCGAAAACCTTGCTGATATTCCGGTGCTAATTCTTACTGCAATGCAACTGACCAAAGCAGAACTCAAAACTCTTCGGAGCAATAATATCTTTCAGCTCATCCAGAAAGGTGATGTAAACCTCAACGTGCTGCTGACTACAGTAAGTCAAATGGTTACCGGCAAAAAGAAACCTTCCGGAAATCTTTCCCGAAATATTGCATCAAAACCTTTGATAATGCTTGTTGAAAGTACCGGAGACCATCCGGATGCAATAAAAAACCTTTTGCATGTTGAATTTGATGTTTTTGAAGTCAAAAATGCGGATCAGGTTGTGGAACTGGCCAACCGGCACAAACCTGATCTGATCATTATGGACATTGCATTGCCCGGAGTAAATGGCATTGAAATTTTGAAAAAGATAAAAAGTGCTATTCCGATAATGCATATTCCGGTTATTGCACTTACAACAGGTACATCGGATAATCACAGGAAAAACCTGATAAATGAAGGCTTTAGCGGATATTTTGATAAACCCGTTGATGAAATCAAATTTTTAACTGCCATCAGGAGGATATTGTCAGGCAAATGAATATACGATGTTAAAAATCGTTCTGAAATCAAACATTTGAACCGAAATTGAATAATTTAAAAGACAGCAAACATTTAAAAACCATAGAAAAATTCAATTTTTACCCTATGAAAGTATTGGCCATTGATGATATGCAGGATAACCTGATTAGTCTGAAAGCGCTGATTAAGGACATTTTTGGTGATGCCGGAGTAGTAACGGCACAGAATGGACCGGAGGGCATCCGGATGGCTGCAGCAGAAGACCCTGACGTCATTCTTCTTGATATTGTGATGCCCGGAATGGATGGTTTTGAAGTTTGCAGGCAGCTTAAAGCCGACCAGCAGACGAAAAGCATTCCGGTCGTTTTTCTTACTGCAATGAAAGCCGACCGCGAAACCCGGAGCAAAGCGCTGGATGCCGGAGCTGATTCATTCCTCACCAAACCCATCGACAGAAGTGAGCTTACCGCCGAAATCAGGGCAATGGTAAAAATAAAAACCATCAACAAACTCAATGAAAACGAAAAAGCTTATCTGGACTTTCTGGTAAAAAGCAAAGCCAAAGAACTGGAGATGGAACTGGAAGAGCGAATAAAAACCGAACATGCACTCACCGAAAGTAAACTCAAATACTCGGCTTTGTTCAGAAACATGGTTGCCGGAAGCTGTGTTAACAAACTGATCTCCATGGATGGGAAAATGGTGGATTATCAAATCCTCGAAATCAATCCTGCCTTCGAGCGCATTACAGGACTGTCCCGAAACCAAATTGTCGGTAAATCAGCGCTTCAGGTTTATGGGGAGGATATCAGATCACTTTTCGGTATTTTTGAAAAAGTAGCCGAAACGGGAGAAACCGCTGATTTTGAAACTTATTTCAAACCATGGGATAAAGACTTTCACATTACCGTGAGTTCACCTGAAAAAGGGTTTTTCTCCACTGTGTTTACCAATATCACCGATCGTAAACAAACGGAACTTGCGCTCAGAAACAGCGAAAAAAAATACCGTATGCTGATTGAAACTGCATCAGATGCCATTTACCTGACTTCATCCGACGGAAAAATCATAGAGGCCAATCAAAGTGCTGCAGATATGCTTGGTGTATCCAGGGAAGAGTTGCAGAAATACAACATCAACGATGTGGATTACGGTTTTACCCCTGAGAAATTCCGGGATTTATGGAGTAAAATACCTTACAATACCACCCGTGTTTTTGAAACCACACACAAAAGAAAAGACGGAAGTATTATACCGGTAGAGATCAGCGGGCAGAAATTTCAAATTGACAACGTGGATTTTACCTATGGCATTGCCAGAAATATCACTGAAAGAAAAAGACTGGATGAAATTCTGCGTGAAAGCGAGCAAAAACACCGTTTTCTTTTTGAAAATACCAGTTTCGGAATTGTTTATCACAGCAAAAACGGAGAAATTGTGGATGCCAATCAGGCTGCTGCAGATATCCTGGGACTGACGATTGAGCAACTTACCGGAAAAACTTCCTTTGACCCCCGCTGGCATGCAATACACGAAAACGGTTCTCCATACCCGGGTGAGACCCATCCTGCAATGATTTCGCTCAAAACAGGCAAACCTGTGAAAGATGCTGTGATGGGTGTATTCAATCCTAAATTTGAAAACTATCGCTGGATCAATATCAATTCGTTCCCCAGATACAGGGAGAATGAAAAAGATTTTTTCCAGGTCATTGTAATTTTCGAAGATATCACCGAACGCAAAATGGCTGAAATAGCCACTCTGGAAAGTGAAGCAAATATAAAATCCCTTATCGAAAACACCTTCGAAAACATCTGGTCAATCGATAGAGATTACAGGATTAAGTATATCAACGACCAATTTGTAAGGCAGTTTTATGAATTTTTTGGGGTAAAACTTTCGAAAGGAGACCGGATCACTGATTTTATGCCTGAACCATTAAAATCAGAGCGGATCAGGCGGTATGAAAAAGCCTTTGCCGGTGAACACCTTTTATTCACCGACAAGCTGGAAAAGAATGGAAAGAAAGCTATCTTTGAGGTGTCTATGTCGCCTATCATTGTTAATAATGAAGTAACAGGTATTTCTTTTTATGGCAGAGATGTTACCGAAAAAGCCGGATTTCTTGAAGAACTCAGCGAAAGTGAAAAGAAATTCAAAGATTTGTTTGAAAATAATATGGACAGCATTTCGATCAATTATCTGAATGCTGACGGAACGGTTTCGAACTTTATTGAATGTAACCATCATGCTGCCAATTTGATAGGCTATACCCGGGAAGAAATATTTACGAAGTCTCCTTCCGATATCGAAGTAAAAATTCCGGAGGAGGAATTCAAAAGCCGTCTGATAAAATTGCAAACCGAGGGGTTGGTAAACTTCGAAACCAAACTGATTACTAAATCAGGTGACCTGATTGATGCAGAAGTAAAGGTGAAACTGATTACTTACAATCAGCGACCGGCACTCATCAATATTACCAGAGACATTACCAGCCGCAAAAAATCGGAAGAGAACCTGCGAAATAGTGAGGCTGCCCTCAGAGCCCTGAATGCCACAAAAGACAAATTTTTCTCCATAATAGCGCATGATCTGAGAAATCCTTTCAGCAGCATCATGGGGTTCAGCGAACTTTTAAAAGATGAAGCAGAATCGCTAAGTATCGGCGATATTAAAAATTATGCGGGTATGATCAACACAGCAGCAGGTCAAACATACAGACTGCTTGAGAACTTGCTGGAATGGGCCAACATGCAGCAGGGAAAAATTTCGTTTAATCCGAAGCTGCTGGTCCTGAAAGAAATGGCCATTGACATCCTGGAGACGATAACTGACATTGCTGCAATGAAACATATTTCAGTCATCAACCATATTCCGGACAATCTTATTGTCCGGGCCGATGAAGAAATGCTGAGAACTGTGTTGCGCAACCTGATAAATAATGCCTTAAAATTTACCCTGGCAGGTGGCACGATTGAATTGCTGGCCAAAAGGAACGAAACCGGCGTGGAAGTTTCGGTTAAGGACACCGGTGTTGGCATAAGCAGCGAAAATCTTGACAAATTGTTTGATGTGGGATCAAGTTATACAACCCGTGGCACTAATAATGAAAAGGGAACCGGCCTCGGCCTTATCCTTTGCCGCGAATTTGTTGAAAGGCATAGCGGCCGTCTTTCGGTAACGAGTAAACCCGGCGAGGGTTCCGCGTTTACATTTACATTGCCGGGCAAAGGAGCTTCAGCCCCTGAGCCTTTGTCAGGTCCTAAAGAGAAATTCCCCCAAAGTGATGACCACTTGAGCCGGCAAACCATTTTACTCGTGGAAGATGATCCTACTTCTGCCCTGCTGTTTAGGAAAATGCTGTCTGCCAGATTCAAAAAAGTTCTGCATGCCGAATCGGGATTCGAAGCCATTGAATTATTTAACAATAATCCGGACATCAGCCTGATCCTGATGGATATAAAAATGCCGGATATGGATGGGAACGAAACCACCCAAAAAATCAGGGCCATCAGCAAAAAGGTGATAATTATCGCCCTCACTGCACTGGCATCAAGAGAAGAACGGAATAAAGCCCTTAACTCGGGTTGCAATGAATACCTTACCAAACCTGTCAAATTTGACGAATTGATAGCAGTAATTTCCAGTTTTATACCAAAACAGAATTAGTGAACAGAAAGACAGTGAATTGAATATGAAAGAAGATTATTACAAATTGATTATTAAAAATGCTCCTACAGGATTTGCAGGTCTGGAAGTTGTTTTCGGCCGGAATGATGAGATTACAGATTATCGCATTGAGGAAACCAATGGTCTTTTCTGGCAGTTATCGGGTTTGAAACCCGTTGAAATACCTGTTGAAAGTGTCCGGAAATTATATCTTTCCGAGATACGGTTATCTCATGACTGGATGGATTTATTGAATAAAGCGGCAGTCAGTCAGAAAGAAATTCAGGTAGAACGCCACAACATCATTACCGATCGCTGGCTGAGAGTAATTATCAAATCGGCGGAAAAGGCCAGATTATTGCTTTTCCTGATTGATATTACTGATTACAGGCAGCTTCTCGATTCGCACCGGGAAGAGTTTTCGCTACGGCAGTTCCTTTTCGAATATGGTAAAGATGGGCTGGTTGTGCTTGACAAAAATCACAAGGTGATTGATGTTAATTCGCAGTTTTGTGAAATGCTGGGCTATTCACCGGAAGAGCTAAAAACGATGTACACCTGGGACTTTGAGGCTGTGATGCCGGAAAAGGAAATAAAAGCAGAATTTGCCAATGATACCCTTCTCAACGCGACCTTCGAAGGCCATCATCGCCGCAAGGACGGCTCAGTTTACAATGTGGAGGTAAGTGCAAGGAGTTACGACTGGAAAGGCCAAAGGCTTGTTTTTTGCTCCTGTCGTGATATTACCGAACGTAAAAAAGCTGAATTACAGCTTCAAAACAGTCAGCGGAAATACCGCAATCTGGTCGAAAACCTGAATGATGTTTTATACACACTCAACGAAGACGGAATCATTATTTACATGAGTCCGGTTATGGAACAAATCAGCGGTTTTCGATGTGATGAATACATCGGAAAGCATTTTTCAACTTTTATTCACCCGGATTTTGTTGACCAGATCAAGAATGATTTTGAAAAACTAAAGCAGGGTGAAATTTATTCATCCGAGTATCGAATTCAGACCAAAGTCGGAAATGAAATCTGGGTCAGAAGCTCTACCAAGCCTTATATGAGCGAAAACAATCAGATCGAATATATTGGTTTGGCTGAGGATATTACCAATGAGCGTAAGACTGAATTGGAAATCAGAGAAAGTGCACTTAAATTGAAAATGGCACTGAAAGTGGCCGGGATGGGCTACTGGCGTTTCGATCCCGAAACAAATAAACTGGAATGGTCATCGGAAGATGATGCATTGTTTGGCCTTACCAATATTGAATTTCCGGTCAATTTTGAAATATTGACAAATCTGGTTCATCCTGATGACAGGAAGTCCGCTTTGCAGACCCTGCTGAAAGCCGTTAACGACAGGAATCCTTTTGAACTTTCATGCCGGATTATTCGTCCTGACGGAGAAATCCGATGGGTGAAAACAAACGGCATTCCATTGGAAACTGATCCCAAAAGAAAAAACCTGATCTTCGGAATTACTATAGACATTACTGATGAAAAAATGACTCAGATGAAGCTCGAACATCAGACCAAACTCAGAGAATTGCTTTTCGAAATATCCACCAACTACATTAATCTTCCTCTTGAAAAAGTTGATACCGAAATCATCTTTTCGCTTGAAAAAATAGCTCAGTTTGTAAGTGCCGACCGTTCCTATATTTTTATGTACGACTGGGAAAAACAAATTTGTACAAATACTTTTGAATGGTGTCGCAAAGGCATTGAACCGCAAATTGACAACCTTCAGCATGTTCCGCTGGAAATGATGCCCGACTGGGTAAAAGAACATCAGCAGGGTAAACCGGTATTTGTGCCGGATGTTTCTCTGTTGCTTCAGGGAAAAGTGAGAGAAATACTTGAGCCTCAGAAGATCAAAAGTGTGATTTCGGTTCCTTTGATGCAGAACAAAATATGTATTGGCTTTGTTGGGTTCGATTATGTTATTGGTCATCACCAGTTTACTGATACTGAAACACAGTTGCTTCAGTTGTATGTCCAGCTTATTGTTAATATCATTTCGCGACGTCGCTATGAACTGGAAATTAATGCTGCCAGAGAAAAAGCAGAAGAGAACAATCGTCTGAAAACAGCCTTTATCAATAATATCTCTCACGAAATTCGCACGCCGCTGAACGGGATACTTGGTTTTGGAGAGCTGATGACAGATGAAAATCTTTCCCCAGATGACCGTCAGTTCTATTTCGAAACACTTCAGGCAAGTACAGGAAGGTTAACCCAGACCGTAACCGATTACATGGATATTTCGAAAATTGCTTCACGAACAATGGAAGTGAATACGAGCGATTTTCTGGTAAACGACCTGATGACGGACATAAAGGAAAAAGCCAAAAAACTGACAGCGAGAAAACCAATAGAAGTTAAACTTGAACTTCCCAAAAAATCAGATAACCTGGTCTTGCATGCTGATTATGAACTCCTGCAAAAATCATTCTATCATCTCCTGACAAATGCCGAAAAATTTACCCGGGAGGGAAGTATTACTGTTGGTTATGAACTGATGGAAGAAGAGATTAAATTCTTTGTAAAAGATACCGGAAAAGGCATCAGCCAACAGAAACTGAAAGTTATTTTTGATGTATTTATGCAGGAAGACCCTTCGCTGACACGCGGTTATGAAGGTAGCGGACTGGGACTGGCCATTGTCAAAGGGCTGGTAACACTGCAGGGCGGGAAAGTATGGGTGGATTCTACAAGTGGCGAAGGGTCATCATTTTATATACTCATTCCCCGGCATAATCTATTAACCAGCAAAGAATCTGAATTTTCGCTGAAAACCATCAGAAAAACTTTTGAAAAACCGGTTGTACTCATCACCGAGGATATCGAAACCAATTACGCCTTTATGCGCATAGTGCTCAATAAAGCCGGATATGATGTTATTCATGCCTCTAACGGTGCGGAAGCCGTAGAGTTTTGTAAAAAACAACAGGAAATCAGCATTGTGCTGATGGATATGAAAATGCCCGTGATGAGCGGAATGGAAGCCACCAAAAGGATTAAGTCCTTCAGAAATGACCTTCCGGTAATCGCTGTTACAGCTTATGCCCACAGCGGCGAGGATCAGCTATTGTACGATGCAGGATGTGAGGGTATTCTTCCCAAACCTTTCACCAGACAGGAGCTGTTGGCCACAATCAATAAATTTGTAAAAGCTACAAAAAAACAATAATCAAAAAAACCTTTATGAAAACCGGATTTGACAGAAAGCTGATTCATCATAAGATACTGGAGGAGAATACCGGGCGCCTGCTGTATTTCCCTTTTATTGTTATTCTGATAAATATCATCTTTATTTTTATATTCAGCATTGAAGATGATACTGCCGATGCCACCCGGCTAATGTGGAGGAAAGGTATAATAAGCTCTCATATCATTTTGATTATCACCTCCCTGTTTCTTTTTTTCCTGAGCTGGTTCCGAAAAAAATATCATAAACCTGGTGATTGGTTAACGTGGCTGCTGTTAGTTCTTTCGACATTGGTATTTCTTGTTGCAGGTATCATGATTACCGTTTACGATCAACTGATAACCAACTCAATATCACCGTTCATTATCATTTCTATAGTGGTTGCTCTGGTTTTGTTCATTCGTCCTGAAATTTCCGCAACTATTTATTTACTGTCTTTTCTTTTATTGTTTTACTTCCTTCCGTACACACAGAGTGATCCTGATGTTCTGCTTTCGAACAGAATGAATGCAGCAGCAATTACCATACTCAGCTTTATCCTTTCGTTTCTGCTGTGGCGAAATAATTACTCGGGAATAGGGAAAAGCAACCTGATCGTAGAACAGCAAAAAGAGTTGGAGAAGGCCAATAAAGAATTGCAGGAACAGGCTGCTGAGCTAAAAGAGACCATAACCACCAAAGACAAACTTTTTTCTATCATTGCGCACGATTTGCGCAGCCCGTTCAACGGTATTATCGGCCTGAGCGAGCTGCTCAAGCAGGATGCTTCATTATTGCGTGTGAACGAAATTGAAGAATACGCCACCATGATCCATTCTTCCTCCACACAAACCCTTCAACTGCTCGAAAACCTGCTCGAATGGGCAAAAATGCAGCAGAACAAACTTCACTTTTCTCCTTTACTCCTCAACCTCAATGAAACAATCGAGACTGTGCTTGCATTTTTAAATGACATGGCCCAGCAAAAAAACATCCGCTTGCTCAACCGTGTATCACCTGAAATCAGGGTTTATGCTGATGCAAACATGTTGAAATCAATACTCAGAAACTTACTGTCGAATGCGATAAAATTCAGCCACAAAAATGGTTTGGTGGAAATTACAGCCGTAAAAAAAGAAACAGAAGTTTGGATTTCTATTGCGGACAATGGTATAGGAATGAATAAAAGCAGTCAGGAACGACTTTTTTTACCAGGAAATTTTGTTTCAAAACCGGGTACCCATAATGAGCGTGGCAGCGGACTTGGCCTGATGATCAGCAGGGAACTTGTCGAGCGACATAAGGGAAAAATTTGGGTAAACAGTGAACCTGATCAGGGGAGTATATTTTCTTTTTCCTTACCGGATAAATAACATTTTACTGTGCTGGCAAACAAATGAAATATGAAAATAATTTTACGTGTATTATTGATTATCGGAATATTTTACCAGTTTTCTCCGAAAGGGGCTGCACAAAATACTGAACTGGAATCATTGCTGGATGCGGGTATTGAAGGATTGCTGGATGCAACCGTAGTATCAGCATCCAGATCAGAACAACAGCTTTCGGACGTGGCTGCCAGTGTGCAGATTATTACTGCAAAAGAAATCAGGGAAAGGGGATACAGGGCACTGGATGACCTGTTGGCGGATTTGCCCGGATTCCAGTTCAGAAATATTCAGGGTTTCAACAGTTATGTTTTTCAAAGGGGAATCCCGAGTCAGAACAACCTGATTCTTGTTATGATTGATGGTGTGCAGGTTAATGAACTCAATTCAGGCGGGTTTTACGGAGGATCACAATACCTGCTTGAAAATCTTGAACAGGTGGAAATAGTTTATGGGCCGGCCTCAGCACTCTATGGCACAAATGCTATGTCAGGGATCATCAACCTGATTACAAAAAAAGCGAAGGATCATCAGGGCGTTGAGCTAAATGCCGGTTACGGGAGCTTCAATACATTCACAGGTGCCGGCAGTTATGGATATTACGATAAAGAAAAAAAAGCCGGTATTCGCCTGGCCGGAAGGTATTTTGCCACCGAAAAAACTCCCCTCACCGGCGACGCAGGCGATCACAACTGGACAGAAAATCTGGAAAATTTCGAAAACAATCTCTCCTTCGATTTGTCGTCAGAGTTTCAGAATTTCTCTCTGGGGATGAATCTGATGAATAAAAAGTCGTCGAGAGCCACCAACGAAAAAACCGCCGATAGTACTTATCTTGATAGCGGAACCCTCTGGGATATCCTGTTTATAAACGGTCATCTCTCCTACATTTACCAAAAACCAAAATTCACGTTCAAACCGGTGATTTATTACCGAAACAGCACGGTGCGCGACAAGTCAGTTGCCTTTATCACTGATACAACTCAGATCGGGTATTATCGTCCGGGGAATTTGCTAGGAATTGATTTGCTGAGCGAAATTCGACCTTTGGAGCAGATTAAGCTGATTGGGGGATTAGTTTTGGAAAAGGAACAGATCACCGGAGATTTCAGTAAATCTTTCAGCGGTTCTTCAACCGAAGTACCTCCTGCCCCACCCCGGCCTGAAATGCTTGACGAAAATCTGGTAAGTTTTTATTTTCAGGGTATGTATCATTTTTTAGAATATTTTGATGTGATTGCCGGTGTGCGTTACGACAACAGCAGCTATTATGAAGATGTGGTGACTCCGCGGCTTTCGATGTCTTTTCACAAGGGGGATTTTTCATCAAGACTTTTGTACAATGAGGCTTTCCGTGCTCCGCGTCCCTGGGATTTCACATCCGGAACCGGCAATCCTGACCTGAAACCCGAAACCATTCGTTCGTTTGAATGGATCAACAGTTTCATCCTGTTTAAGCGATGTTATCTGTCGGCATCCCTCTATCGGAACATCCTGAATAATATCATCACCATAGGTCAGTCAGTTGATGAGTGGAGGTGGATCAATGCCGGCGAAATAAGTACCGACGGCCTGGAACTGGAGGCCAGGTGGAGAGATAAATCATTGACCGGATGGTTAAATTACACCTACAATTTTTCGACGGATGAAGCAGAAACAATCATCCCCGAAATAAGCAAACATGTGATTAATACAGGTCTGCACTATTATTTCAACAAATGGCTGAATGCAGGTATCCGGGCAAACTATTTCAGCAGGAGAAAAAATGCGAGCCTGAGTTCAGTTGAAAACTCTGCAGCAATGCGTTTTCCCGAAATCGATCCCGCACTGGTAATCAATATATCAACAGGATTCGCCTTGTCGAAAAATTTCGAACTTATGTTATTCATCAACAACCTGTTCGACGCCCGGTATTATCATACCAGTAACCGGCCACCCGACCGCTATCCGCAGGCACAGCGCAATATTCATGTTCAGTTAAATTATTCCATCAAATAACTTTGAATATGAAACACCTGTTGCTATGCTGGTTCATCGCTCAGTTCGCCGGTTTGTTGCTTGTTGACAGACATGCTTCCGCTCAGGTAACAGGATCGCCCGAAAACATCATGGGCTCATTCATTTATCATTTCACCGAATACCTGAGCTGGCCTGAGAATGAAGAAGAGAAGAGTTTCAGAATAATAATTCTGGGCGACAGTCCGCTGCTGGAACCTTTGCAATACATTGCCGCTGCAAGGGTTGTGAATAACCAGCCCATCCTGGTGAAACATATTCATACTCCTGATGAGATCGAAGAATGCCACATGCTGGTTGTGGCAGATGAATTGGTGAAAACGATCGAAGAGTTTCTTGACAGGGATGAGCTGAAAAAGACGGTTTTTATTACGCATAGCGATAATGCCCTGAAGCACGGTGCTTCCATCAATTTTGTGACAGAAAAGGACAAAATAAGATTTGAGATCAACCGGTCCGCTCTCGAATTAAAAAAAATAAAGGTCAGTTCACAGCTTTTAAAACTGGCATTAAAGGTCATTTAAATCCACAAAATTATGTTTTCAAAACTTCGGACTTCGATAAAAAAGAAACTGATCGCGATACAGATCATCACCTCTCTTGTATTGCTGGTCTTTTTTGCTGTGGTTTACACCTTTGTTGAACTCAGCGATTACCGGCAATCGCTGCGGAAAGAACTGACAGCTGCAGCAGATGTCCTGGCGCACAATGCAGTTTCATCCCTTATTTTTATGGATACTGCCGAGGCAGCTACTACCCTTGGTGCCATGCAGAGTTATGAGCAGTTGCTCAACGCCTGGATTATGGATAAATCAGGTGTTTTGTTTGCCTCTTATTCACGCAAAGGATCTGATGACTATTCCTTTTTAAAACTCGAAAATAATTTCTACCGCATCGAAGGTAAAGACTTGTTGTTTTCCAGACCTATCATGCATGATGATGAACAGATCGGCACGCTCAATTTCAGACTCGACGCTTCGGATTTTCGGAATAAAATACTGACCATTGTCCTCATAAGTTTCGGAATGATAGTTATTGGGGTGCTCATTAGTTTTTTCCTGGCCAATTATACCCAGCGGGCCATCTCTGCTCCCATTTTTCAGCTTAATCATACGTTTGAAACAATAAAAAAAACAAAGGATTTTTCAGTTAATCTTTCTAAAAGAAGCAATGATGAGATCGGTCGGTTGTATGACGGTTTCAATGAACTTATAGCGGAGATCAACCATTACCATAAAAACCTCGGACAACTGGTAAAAGACCGGACAGCCGAACTGGAAGCAGCTAATCTGCAGTTGAAGAATACCACGGAAGCATTAAAGATCGAAATTTCGGAACGTATAAAAGCCAATGAAGAAGTGAAAGATTATGATGTGAAAATGCGCATCATATTGCAAACAATGGAGGAAGGAGTGACTGTTTATACTGGTAAAGAGGTGAAATTTGTAAATGCTGCATTTTGCCGGCTGACCGGATACACCGAAAATGAACTGATAGGAAAGGACACCGGTGAGATAACAAATAAAATCCTGCACCCTGACGATATTGCCAGAGTAGCAAAGGCTGCCAGGGAATGTTTTGCAGAACGAAAGATTGAAAAAATGGAATACCGCTATTTGCATAAGTCCGGCGAAGAGATATGGGTGTCGGGTATGCCGGCCATCATTCCGTGGGACAAGGAAAAAGCCATTATTGCAACTGTTGTCAACATCACCCGGCATATACAAGATAAACTTGAATTGAAACATGCAAAAGAAGCAGCCGAAGCCGCCAACCAGGCTAAAAGCGCCTTTCTTGCCAACATGTCCCATGAAATCAGAACACCGATGAACGCTGTTCTCGGATATTCTCAAATACTGCAGGCTGATAAGAACCTGAGCGAAACTCAGCAGAATTATATTTCAGCCATTAACAAAAGCGGAGAACATTTGCTCACGCTTATCAATGATGTGCTGGATATGTCGAAAATCGAGGCCGGACG
>RZYY01000507.1 GCA_009930115.1 Sphingobacteriia bacterium
GCTGCAATCAATTTTTTGAAAGGGTACAATTCCAGTGAATCCATTCGGCATTTTGTGTGGGGCAGCACTGGCAGGGTTAGATGGGAGTCGGTGTCGGTATCGCCATGGCCTGGAAAGTGTTTTGCTGTAGCTATAATTCCATGATCCTGAAGTCCTTGCATATACATAATGCTTTTACGCGCTACGTTTTCGCGATCTTCGCCGAACGAGCGGGTATTGATCACCGGATTGGCCGGGTTAGAATTTATATCGGCCACGGGGGCAAAGTTGATATGTGTACCCAGGTTGGCAAGCTGCAGGGCGATGTCACCGCCCATGCGGTAGATTAGGCTGTCGTTGCTAATGGCGCCAAGGGTCATTTGTTTGGGGTATGAAAGTGTTGAATCCAGCCGCATTCCTGGACCCCATTCGGCATCCAGGGCAATTAAAAGAGGTACCCTGCTTTCGTTTTGCCAGCGGTTGGTGAGTATCGCCTGCCGCCGGGGACCTCCCTGAAAAAAACATAAGCCTCCAATCTGGTGCCGCCGGATGATCCTATCAATCTCCCTTTCGTATTTCTCATCCTTATTGCTATAGGTGCGGATAAAAATCAATTGAGCTATTTTTTCTTCTGTCGATAATGTCTGTATAACCGAATCAACCCAGATTTCAACGGGCATTTTTAGGGAAAGGCTATCCGGTACCTGATTCTGGATTGACGAAACAGCCTGGAATGGCAGCCATTGAATGAGAAGGAACAGGGTGAAGAGCAAACCAGTGGATTTCATATCTATGGATTTAGAAAAAACAAAAATAGGATTTTCATTTGGAATAAAAATGTGAATAACCCAAAGCGATTGTGAATAAAGTATGGGAAATGAAGTGGAGGCTTACGGTTTCAGTATAAAAAAAGCCGTACTTTTACAGCAAAATTTTTTTGAAATGAATGGAATACAATTACAGGAAATGGCAATGCAGGTACGCAGGGATATTGTCAGGATGGTACATTCTTCGAAATCAGGCCATCCGGGAGGCTCATTAGGGTCGGCAGATATTCTGGTCGCCTTATATTTTGCC
>RZYY01000508.1 GCA_009930115.1 Sphingobacteriia bacterium
GCCGTTGCTCTACCTACTGAGCTACTGAATCGTTTGAGAAACGGGGTGCAAAAGTAGTTTCATTTTTTTAATTGACCAATTAAATTCCTTTTTTTTATTAAAAATGTTTTTTATTAATTGATAATTAATCAGTTGTATTTAATTTAAAAAATATCAACCGGCCCGAGACCTTCTCTTATAATTTCAATTTCGTTGCCGGTACAATCAAGAATTGTTGAAGCGGTATTACCTCCATATCCTCCATCAATAACAATATCTACAAGATCGCGGTATTTTTCATAAATCAGTTCAGGATCAGTTGTATACTCAATTAAATCATCCTCATCATGGATGGAGGTGGTCATTATGGGATGGCCAAGTTGTCTGACAATCTCCAGGGGAATATTATGGTCAGGGATACGGATACCGACAGTTTTCTTGCGCGATTGAATGTACTTGGGCACTGTACTGTTGGCATTTAGAATGAACGTGTATGGACCGGGGAGCACACGTTTAATCAGCTTAAAAAGATTGTTGTCAATGGGTTTTGTAAATTCGGTAATCTGGCTCATATCGTGGCAGATAAATGAAAAATTTGCCTTTTCAGGTTTAACTTCCTTGATACGGGCAACTCGTTCGATAGCCTTAGACTTGAAAATATCGCAACCTAAGCCATAAACTGTATCTGTCGGATAAATAATTACCCCGCCGTCGTAGAGGCATTCTACTACTTTTTCTATCTGCCTCTGGCTTGGTGTTTCCGGATGTATGCGAAGTAACATGGTCTGATAACAAAATTTTGAATGACAGCAAAATTAGTTAATTGGATTAGATAGAGATGAATTTCTTATATTTTTGCAGCACACAGAAAAAAGATGCTGTTTAGCGAAATCATCGGTCAGGAAAGAATTAAGGCACGTTTAAAAGAAACTGTGCGCAACAATCGTGTAGCTCATGCCCAGTTGTTTTATGGCGGTGAAGGTAACGGAAAGCTGGCTCTTGCCATTGCCTACGCACAGTTTATCAACTGCAGGGATGATAAAAAGCTGGAAAGGGGTGATTCATGCGGTGTATGTC
>RZYY01000509.1 GCA_009930115.1 Sphingobacteriia bacterium
AAGATTTGGAAAAACCAGTGAACAGTTAGCAAACAAAAATTCATGAAATATCGCATATTAATTTTTCTATCCTTCATTCTTCTCGGCCCGATTACACTTTTCGGGCAGGTAACGCTTAGTGACGAGCTGAACGATATCGACTATCTGACCCCCAAAAAATACATTTTAGGGGGCATAACCGTAAGTGGAGTGCAATACCTGGATGAAAGTGTACTTAAAATGGTATCGGGCCTGAATGTCGGGATGGAACTTCAGGTACCGGGAGAAGAGGTAACACGCGCTATTGAGAACCTATGGAAACAAGGGCTTTTTGAAAATATCCGCATAACTGCAACCCAAATCACGGAAGACCAGATTTTTCTGAACATTGAACTGCAGGAACGGCCAAGGTTAAGCAAATATGCCATTAAAGGAATCAAAAAAGCAGAAGCCGACAAAATCAGAGATGAAATTAAACTAGTCAGAGGGGATGTAGTTACAGACAATCTAGTCCTTCGCACATCCAACCAAATAAAAAAGTATTACACAGAAAAAGGATTTCTGAATACAACGGTTGAGATTGAACAACTTCAGGACACTTCGGAAATAAATTCTGCTATTTTAAACATCCATGTGAATAAAAACAAAAAAGTAAAAATTCACGAAATACGGTTTGAAGGCAATAAAAGCCTCAGTGACAACAAAGCCAAATCAATTTTTAAAGAAACGAAAGAAAAAAGTCATTTCACACCCCTTACCTATCTGGATACGCTCTTTTTAGCGACAATAAAAGCAGCACCCTCATTTGACATGGGAAAAATATTAATGGTCATGGCAAATTATGCCACTGACAACATTCGGTTACGTATTTTTAAGGCATCAAAATTCATTGAAGAAAATTACAAGGAAGATTTGCTACTGCTGAGCCAAAAATATAATGCAATGGGTTTCAGGGACTTTCAAGTTACCGGAGATACAATCATTCCTTACAACGATAATTCCATTCTTCTGAATATCGATGTAGAGGAAGGGAAAAAGTACTATTTCAGAGATATAACCTGGGTCGGCAACACGAAA
>RZYY01000176.1 GCA_009930115.1 Sphingobacteriia bacterium
CTTTTCGAAATTCCAGAGGAATCATTCAGTGCTTTTTTGATAATCAGTGATTGATTAAAGTAATTCAATGCAGAATCATACTGATTGCGTTCCAGAAAAACAACCCCAAGGTTATTCTGCGTATGTGCCAGACCTTTTGCATTGTCGGTGAGAAGAAATTTTGCAGCAGCCTGATGGTAATAAACAATACTGCTGTCATAAAAACCAGTAAGGTAGTTAACATCACCAAGAATTCTCAGCGCTTTAGCACCTTCAGTTGTTTTGGCATTTTCATCAGCTAATTTAAGTGCTTCCAGCGCATATTTTTTGGCACTTGCGGGATCAGAAGAGCGAAGACTGTTAGCCAGTTCATTCAATTTTAAAATCTGCTCATCAATACTCCGAATACTGCGCAACGTGTCAGTTTTGAAGTTTCTTTGCTGCGTGAAAGTATCAGAACATAAAACAATCACCAGCAGAATTATCAACCCGGCGTGAATTATAAATGACAAATGATATGTTTTACTTCTGTTTTTCACTTCATTTCAATTGGGTTTTCATCTAAGGTGAAGTAAGGTGCCAGTTTATGATACAATTGCTGATAAATCAGATCGATTTGTTTTAGTTCAGCCACTGAATCAAATTTTCCTTTTCCTTCTTTGTAATCAAAAATGGATTTCACGATATAAAACTCCAGGTAAGGGTGAGCAACCATTTCTTTAAAACCGGTTTTATTGAGGTCCATTCTCCGGATTTTTGTCACATCTAAGTCCAGATGCCCGGCTATCTGAACATATCTTGCAGTGTCCATACCAAACACCTCCAGCAGTTGAGATTTATCGAAGAATCCCCCTAATTTATCACGGTAAGTAACAATACGTTTGGCAAAAGCAGGTCCTATACCGGCAACTTGCTGCAAAGTCATGGTATCAGCACTGTTGATTTCAATTAAAACCTTAGCTTTGGGCAAATTCTCTTTTTTTGTATCAAACAGTGTATCTGTTGAAGGCAGAAGAATGTATTTTTCCAGTGCAAGATAATCTTCCTCGCGAAATGTATAGAGTTTTGATAAATCTTTCTTTACCCTGAACTGCCCACCAGACTTTCGGTAATTCAAAATATTTTTGATTTGTGACTGCGTAAAACCCATTGTATGCATTTCGGTGCTATCCACAATATTCGGGTCGAAAGGAAACGGTTGAAGTTTTCTTTCAGATTTAGCAGTTTGGGTGACTTGGGGTTGAAATTCCCTGCTGATTGAAATAAAAGGCTTTAGCTGCTCAAATTCTTCATCCGAGATCGAATAAATCCTGCTAAAGTCTTCGGCTGACCTGAAGCAGCCGCCTGCGTTCACATATCTGATAATCATATCAGCCTGATATTCACTCAGGCCTAATTGCACAAATCCTTCTCTGGTTGTTGTATTCGGATCAAATGGGAATGGAGTAAGATTTTTTTTATCAACGTTTTGTTCCACAGGAGATTCCAAAAATTTCCTGACTTCTTCAGCAAATGCTACTGGTGTATGAGATGTTGGCTTAATAATCAGCGGAAGTAAAAAATACACCAGCAACAAGATAAGCAACAAAGCAAGAAGAAATAGCATGGCATTACGCTGTCCGCGGCTGATTATAAAAAACGATCTGGTATTTTGTGTAAGCCTTGCCAAGCGATGATTGTTTAGACAAATTTACAGGAATAATCTAAAATGACAGCAATCCAAGGCCATAGAGTGAAACCAGT
Organism: Sphingobacteriia bacterium; assembly: GCA_009930115.1. Taxonomy (GTDB): domain Bacteria; phylum Bacteroidota; class Bacteroidia; order Bacteroidales; family 4484-276; genus RZYY01. The sequence goes on from RZYY01000176.1 coordinate 1,723, forward strand.
GCAATAGCTATGGGAGCAAGGAATTTTAAAATAAACATTAACAAAGGATAAAGCCAGACTTTTATTCCTTCTTCATTTGAAATCTCGGATTTTACATTTCGGCTTCCCATAAACCATCCAACAAAGATAACAATCATCAGTCCGCCGATTGGCAACATCACATTGGCTGACAAATAATCAAGATCGTCGAAAAAAGTATCTTTGAAAATCCGAAAACCTTTCAAAGGCCCCTGCGACAGAGTGCAAATTACCCCCAGCGCTGATATTGCTGATGCGGCAATAATGGTTGCCTTTGTGCGACTCCAGTTCAATTCTTCCGAAAAATATGCAACCACCACTTCCAGAACTGAAATGGTTGATGTCAGCGCAGCAACAGCCAGCAATACAAAAAATATCACCGACCAGAAATAACCACCTGCCATTTGCTGAAAAATATTGGGCAGGGTGATAAAAACCAAGCCGGCACCTTCATTTGGTGGTATTCCAAAAGCAAAAACAGCCGGAAAAATGGCAACGCCGGCAAGAATGGCAATAAGCGTATCAGCACCCGAAACTGCAAGAGCTGTCTTGGTCAGATTATCACTTTTGTTAATATAAGACCCATACGTGATAAGTGTTCCCATCCCTATACTCAGGGAGAAAAATGACTGACCAAGTGCCATCAGCATTACATTCCCATCTATTTTCGAAAAGTCAGGATTAAAAAGAAAAGCAAGTCCTGCGCCTGCGCCTTCCAGGGTTAATGATCTGACAGAAATGATGATGATGATAACCAGGAGCAGTGGCATAAGTATTTTAGAATACTTTTCAATACCATTCTTTATTCCTTTCCAAACAATGAGTGCAGTGAGAAGCATGAAGATCAACTGCCAGAAAACCGGCATCCACCCGCTGGTTTGAAAAACAGTAAACATATCTTTCAGCTCACCGGCAGTTTTTCCGCTAAATCCATTTAAAAGAGACCGGTAAAGATATTCCAGTGTCCAACCGGCAATGGTAGTATAAAATGCAAGAATCATAAAGGCTGCAGCAATACCCAGTAAACCTACAAGGTACCACGGCTGACCTGGCTTGAGTTTACGAAAAGCTCCGAATGGATTTCTCTGAGCCCGCCGGCCAATTATTAACTCCGATAGCATCACCGGAACACCAATAGCCAGCATGAATAAAATATAAACCACCAAAAAAGCAGCTCCACCGTTTTCGCCGGTTACATAAGGAAACCTCCAGATGTTGCCAAGTCCGATGGCAGACCCGGCTGCTGCGGCAATAACTCCGATTTTCGAACCAAAACTATCACGTGTAGATATACTATTTTGCATACTCTATCAGATTTATGGTTAGCTAAACAACTGCAATGATACGAAAAATGAAGAGGACGATTTCATAAAAAGTAAAAAAAACGTGTGAAGAAAATTGTCTGTAATCAAATTCGCCCCTGTTTTGACAAATCATTTTGTTTTCGGTTAGAAATAAGAAAATCACTCTAATTTAATTAACTTACTTTTGTCCTCTTATTTCGAAAAATTTATGCTTAATTTTCAAGAACTTGGATTAAGTTCACCCCTGCAACAAGCTGTAAAAGCCCTTGGATTCATTGAACCAATGCCTGTTCAAACCGAAATCATCCCTCTTTTGCTTAATAATCCTGCAGACATAGTGGGACTTGCACAAACAGGAACCGGCAAAACAGCTGCCTTTGGTTTACCAATTTTGCAACACATCAAAACTTCTATCCGCAGAACTCAGGCTGTTGTCCTTTGTCCTACACGTGAACTCTGCCTCCAGATTACACGCGACCTGGCCAATTATGCAGCTTTTTTACCACAGATCAAAATTGTTGCCGTCTATGGCGGTTCAAGCATCGAAACCCAGCTGCGACAATTGGCTGATCCGCCACATATTATTGTGGCTACTCCCGGCCGAATAAATGATATGATACGCCGGCAAAAAGTAAATCTGAGCGAAGTAGTGTGGGCCGTACTTGACGAAGCAGACGAAATGCTGGATATGGGCTTTCAGGAAGATGTTGATAACATTTTTAAAGCTTTACCTCAAGAAAGGCATACATTATTGTTCTCAGCAACGATGCCAGAAGAAGTTGAACGCATCCTTGTAAAATACATGCGCAATCCGGTAATCAAAACTATTGGTCAACGAAACCAGGGTACAGCTAACGTACGACATATTTATTATCTGGTACAGGCCAAAGACCGGTATCTGGCTCTAAAACGAATAGCTGATTTCTACCCCCGGATTTATGCTATAGTTTTCTGCCGAACAAGAAAAGAAACGCAGGAAATTGCTGATGCACTTATTCGTGATGGTTACAATGCTGATTCACTTCATGGGGATCTTTCACAGGCACAACGCGATCACGTAATGAAGCGTTTCCGCAATCGTGCGCTTCAGTTGCTCGTAGCTACAGATGTAGCCGCCCGGGGTTTGGACGTCAATAACCTAACACATGTTATCAATTACAATTTGCCCGACGAAGCCGAAATATACATCCACCGGAGCGGACGCACTGGAAGAGCTGACAAAACTGGTATTAGCGTAAGCATCATAAACCTGAAAGAAAAAGGTAAGATAAAAACCATCAGTAAGCTGGTGGGACAGGAATTTGCAAAAGCTAAAGTTCCTACAGGAGTTCAGATTTGCGAAAAACAGCTTTTCCATCAAATAGACCAAATGGAAAATGTTGATTTGAAAAATGAAGAAATCGACTCTTTCCTTCCCGTGATTTATCGCAAATTGGAATGGATGGACCGTAACGAAATTATCAAACGGTTTGTTTCTCTCGAGTTTAACCGATTCCTCGATTATTACCGCGATGCCGAAGATTTGAATGTGGACGAAAGCACAAGCCACATTCGCCATGAACTGGATGACGATCAAATGAGTAAACGCAGGCAACGGGTTACTAAATCACGGCCTGAAGGAAAAGAAGCGGGATTTACGCGGGTATTTTTCAGTGTGGGGAAAAAAGACAAAATGAATGCTGCCAAACTTATCGGGCTGGTGAATGAAGTAACCCGTACCCGCGATATACAGGTAGGTCGGATTGATATCAAAGACAACTTTTCATTCCTGGGAATAAAAAGTGATAGCGTAGAATTGTTGCTCTCCGCTTTCGGTAACAAGCGCCTAAACAAAGCTGGTGTGCGTGCTGAACTTGCAGAAATACCTGTCCATGACAATGTCAAGAATATAAAAACTATTTCTAAAGCAGGCAGAAAAGACAAACACAGAAGATCAAAATAAAACATTAAAAAGCTATCTATTTGTCATCGGTTTTGGGGAACTGAAGAATAATTCATCTCTGCATGATAGACAATGCCGAAATTCTATATGTAAAAATTAAAAGAAAGTGATCAATCCATCTATACTAAGGATTACTTTTTCACATTACGATATTCCTTGGTCGGGGTAGTTCCGTCCAAAACAGGACGACCTTCCCGACTCCATAGTCGGGACGCGATAGCCGTTTACACCAGGTTTACACCAAATAAAAAAAGGTTAAGCAACTTAAAACGCTTAACCTTTTAA
>RZYY01000510.1 GCA_009930115.1 Sphingobacteriia bacterium
CCTTGTGGAGTTTGGCGATCCAGATGCGCAGAAGCTGATCGGGGCAGGGCATTCCGGCTTGACCTGGGACGGCACATACAGAGCATCCCCCAACGGGAAGACAAACGCCGTGTACAGGGGTATACATGAGTTCTGGGGTAACGTATGGCAGATGGTGGACGGTCTTAGAGGATATTCGGGGACCACGGAGGCTGAGATCTTCAAGACTGACGGTTCTCGGGCTTTCGTCAGGACAGGTGTAACGCCACCAGCGTCCTATTCGGGGTCTTCCATGTTGGTAAACGCTGGGACAGGGTTCGACCTTAAGGCTGTTAATATGTATGGTCCTGCTGGGCAAGTGCATTTTGCGGATAACTACTGGGGGCCTGTAAATAGTTTTATGACTATTCACGGCGGCTGCTGGAGCGACGGCTCGCACTGCGGGGTCTTCTGTCTGAACCTGCACAGTTCCCAAAAGTACAAATACGGTAACTGCCAGCGATGAAATCACGATTGCCAATACCAATTTCGATTTATTCATTTGAATTCCCCCTTCGAATTTGATCTCTCAAGAATATTAATCACTCTTTCGATTTATTGAATGTGTATAGGAAACCATTTTTTTTCACTTTGTTTTTGGAGTTATTCGGCAGAATTTGATTAAGCATTGAAATGAAACAACCTGTCCGTTTTTAGCTCTGGATTTTAACAGACAGGCTGAAAATTTTATTTAATCGATTTATATTTCTTTATTCAAAGGCAATCTGGACATTTTTACCGAGTATTTTTCCGAATTCATCTTCAAAATACTTTTTTGCTCTGATTTCAAGAGAAGCTGGAGATTCGACATTCTTTCTTTCTATTTCTTTGACTATATTTTTCTTTACATTTTCGTATGAATCTGCAAAGTCCTTTGAATCAATTCGTGCAGCCAGAAAGAAAGTGTGATAATCGTTGTGGAAACTCTTCACTTCGGCAGATTCAAGGATCAACCCACTGACTTTTATGAGGACATTTTGATCATCATCGATGATTATGCTGTTTTCTTTGAAATTTTTTAAAGAATATATTGTTT
>RZYY01000511.1 GCA_009930115.1 Sphingobacteriia bacterium
CCCTGGGTTTTATCAAAAAGTATTCTCCTGAACTCACCACTGCCTTCATGCTAAAAAGCAATTTTTTTGTTCTGGAGGCTTCCAGCAATTATTACGGAAGCTTTGCCGGAAATCTTACCATCACCCAGAACAGTCAAACAGCCTCCATACCTTTGGATTATGGTCAGGATGTTTTCAGGGGAAACATGAAATCCCATTACCATGGACAAAGCTGGAATCCTGAATTTGCGGTAAAATACGGTCGTTTTTCAGCGGTATACAACATGATGCTGAAAATTTCCAGTCACGGGTATTTCCAGATTGAAAATAATACCCCGTATTTTCTTGATAATCTGACCCTCCAGCCGGAATTTCCTTTAGCTGATTCCTTTTTTGTTGATAATAACATCCTGCTGGCACTGCAATCCAGAACAAATCAGCGCAGCTACTACTCCCAAGAGGATATCATATTCAAAACACCCCAGACCCTGACCCTTGGTTTTGATCTTGTATCTGACAGGATATTCTTGAGTTACACCAAGGCTTTTGGCAACTATCAGCTGATCGCCCAAAGGGACAGCAGCGGAAAATTCGATCCATACGATATGCGACAATATCTGGAATTTGATGCAGATATGGATCATCTATTTTTGATCAGGGCAACATCTGATCACTTTTATCTGACCGGAGGCTTTTTTATGGTAACCCTGAACCGCAACTACAAGGATCAGTTTCTGGATATTTTTACCAATGACTACATAACCAGAATTATTGATGTTCAACTGGTACCCATACTGACAACAGGAATAGTGGTAGGAAAAAGTTATCAGGGAGAACTGCAGGTTTCTGTTTTTCCCATTAAACACATCAGAACCGGAATAAAATATGAATTTTAAAGTACCCGGGTTTTTAGTGCTGTTGACAATCTGGTTTGCCTTCGGACAGAACCGCAGCTTTGACGTCTATAATCTGGGAGAACAACTTCGGAAATCTACCAGTGAGATATCCTTTAATGTACGATCCGCAACGGCCATTAATCCGGACTCCATCGCCCTTTATTATTCACCCCATAGT
>RZYY01000512.1 GCA_009930115.1 Sphingobacteriia bacterium
ATCTTTTTCATTTGATCTCGATTTACTTAAGCTGATTCATATCGGACGATGGTCGTCTGCATTATGATCTCTGAGTAATGGATCATTTAATGGCCGATTCATTATAAATAATACGATAACCGTCCCCCTCAACTGATAGTTTTAACCCGAATGAGTTATCCGGATTAGGGCCTCCATTTATCTTACCCGATAAGACATCACGGCTTAAAGACAACATATCTTTTATCTTATCAGAGGTTTCCACATTATTTTCGTTAAAATGTCCCGGATATAGATACCCGATTTTATCTGCTTCCATCAAAGCGCACATTTTCTCACAGGTGGCGATGAATGTAGAGAAATCGACTGTCAACAGAAGCAAACCTGTACCAAATGAATCCCCACTAAAACCATACCCCGCATTTTTATCGATAAAAGTTGTTGAACCAGGTGTATGCCCGGGCGTAAAGACCACTTCCAGTTGTCGGCCTCCTAAATCGAAAGTCTCCCCATCCTGCAAGTACTTCACCTGACCCTTGTAATCGCCCATGTAGGTGGGTATTAAAACTGTATCACCCGGATTGATATATATCTGGGAGAAACAATTTATCGAAGCGCCGGTATGATCAGGGTGTACATGGGTTGCAACCAGGGTGATCGGCTTTTTGGTAATTGATGAAACGATTTTGTCCAAATCTTTGATATTGGTTCCGGCATCAATCAAAATTGCTTTGTCGTTTCCCTCCACGAGGAACAGGCTCTCATGCCACATTACATTACCAGAGCCAACCCATGTATGCTCATCGATTTGACGAAAAACAACCTCCTCATTGCTAAACACAATACAACCCTCATTTTTTGAAGAATTTTGTGTAAACGCTGAGTTCCCAATAAGTACCAAAAAGATGAAAGAAGAGATTAACTTTTTCATTTTGAATAATATTACGCATTGAATAAAACCCGCCCACACGGGAAGCAATTAACAAAAGTAGATGTTTTTTCATATAACCAATGATTTCGGGCTCAATAATTTTTGAGAATAGAAACAATGAGGTACATTTGCAGATGTTACCA
>RZYY01000513.1 GCA_009930115.1 Sphingobacteriia bacterium
AAATATGAGTGAGATTTTTACAATGTTTTCGCGCAATAATATTAAGGTTCGCACTATGCAAAACAGTGCTGTGAGTTTTTCAGTTTGTTTTGATTTCGAACCTGCTAAATTGTCGGTATTGATTGAAGATCTTCAGAAACGTTTTCTGGTGCGTTATAATGATTCGGTTGACCTTGTAACAATCAGGCATTATTCAAGCAATTCGGCCGATGAATTTATTGCAGGTCGCAAAGTGTTGCTTGAACAAAAATCGCGCAGTACCTGGCAGTTGATAATCAGTAAGGCCTGAAATAGAATTTTTTTGTATCTTAGTGCATTAAATTCATCTATATGAAACCGGAATTAATACAGGAATTGTTTGAAAAGCATGGAGGTGTTTTTATGACGCCTGCTCCAAAAATCGCAAAAAAACTTGAAAACATTCACGGATTTCTGTTCGATTGGGATGGTGTTTTCAACAGCGGTAAAAAGAGCTCGGAATTTCCTTCTACCTACAGCGAAACCGACAGTCTTGGAATTAATCTTCTTCGTTTTTCTTATTGGTTGCGCTACAAAAAAATTCCTTTTGTCGGGTTGGTTACCAATCAGATTACTGAGTCGGCATTTGATCTTGCAAAACGCGAACATTACAATGCCGTGTATGTTAATTTCAAATCAAAGAAGGAGGCATTCACCCACATGAACGACACTTTCAATCTTCGTCCGACACAGGTTGCTTTTATCATGGACGATGTGCTTGATCTGAGCGCTTCTGATGTTGCCGGACTGAGTTTTATGGTTGGACGTAAGTCAAGTCCTCTTTTTATGAACTATGTTCACGAAAAGGATTTGGTTGATTATATCAGCTATCAGCGCGGTGATCTTAACGCTGTTCGTGAGTTGTGTGAACTTGTGATGGGTTTGACCGATATTTTTGAAGAGACCATTCAGCAACGTGTTGCAGTAAGTGATGAATTTCAGGCATTTTTGTTATTGGATCCCTCTGTACCAATTTGTCTACAATGCTGTAATTACGATCACCAGTGCCCACATGAAGGTTTGTCATTGC
>RZYY01000514.1 GCA_009930115.1 Sphingobacteriia bacterium
CTGATCAACCTGCTTAGCAATGGAATAAAATTTACCGAAAAGGGAAGCGTCTCCCTTATTATCAGCATCCTTAAAAACAATACACAAACCATACGGCTGCTCTTTAAGGTAATTGATACCGGAATGGGAATTACTTCATCAGCCATTAGCAGCCTGTTTAATGAATTTACCCAATCGGATGTTTCCATTACCCGAAAATTTGGAGGTACAGGACTTGGCCTGGCCATTTCAAAAAAACTCACCCATCTGATGAAGGGTGAAATAGGCGTTGAAAGTGAAATTGAGAAAGGATCCACTTTTTGGTTTACTGTTGAATTAGAAAAAGAAAAAACCAACCAACCAGTGCTGCAGGCTGAAAGGATCGATTATTCAAACGAAAACAAGAAACAACAACTTTCCATTCTTCTGGTGGAAGACAACCTGATTAACCAAAAGGTCGCCATCTTTAACCTTAAACAGCTGGGCCATGCGGTGGATCTGGCAGAAAATGGTCAGGCGGCAGTGGAAAAATTTAAAACAAAAAAATACGATACCATCCTGATGGATATCATGATGCCCGGTATGGACGGTGTTGAGGCTACCAAAACAATTCGTAAAATGGAAGCAGAAAAACATATTCCGGATAATGAACGTATTTATATTATTGCCATGACAGCCAACGCACTGAAAGGCGATAAAGAAAAATACCTGCAAGAAGGAATGGACAACTATATTAGCAAACCTTTTCAATTAGAAGATCTGAAAAAAGTATTAATCGTTCAAAAAGTATAATCCCCTGATTCTTATGTTGTAAATCATCATGCCAGAACACAAACCCAAAATACTGATAGTCGACGATCGTCCTGAAAATCTGGTGGCGCTGGAAAAGCTTCTGAATGGTTTTCAAGTGGAATTTATTCGTGCATCGTCGGGAAATGAGGCCATTACACTCACGTTTCTGCACCGGTTTGCTCTGGCTATCATCGATATCCAGATGCCGGAGATGGACGGATATGAAACGGTAGAATTGCTTCGTCAGGAAGAAAGCACAAAGTTACTTCCGGTA
>RZYY01000515.1 GCA_009930115.1 Sphingobacteriia bacterium
ATTTTATTTCAAATGACCCAGGGAAAAATTCACTTTATCAAGAATTTGGTAGGCAACGTCAAGGGCAGCCACTCCATCGTCAATGGTTACAGGCGGTTGGGTATTATTTATAATAGCGGAATAAAAAGATTCCAGTTCGGTTTGAATGGCATTCAGCGGTTTTACTTCTGGATTCTCGAAATAAACCTGCTTTGGATTTTTGCCGTTGCCGGCATCAAACAACAAGGCATACGGGTCGTCCGAAGCCCCATCCTGAGAGTCCTGCATTCGGATCACCTCTGCTTTTTTGTTCAAAAAATCAACGGCCACATAGGCATCACGCTGAAAGAAACGGGTTTTGCGCATATTTTTCATGGAGATACGAGAGGCCGTCAAATTCGCTACACAGCCATTATCAAATTCAATGCGGGCATTAGCAATATCGGCCGTGTCACTGATTACGGGAACACCACTGGCATTAATTTTACGGATATTGTGTTGCACAACATGCAACACAATATCAATATCGTGAATCATTAAATCAAGAATAACAGGGACATCAGTGCCACGGGGAATAAACTGGGTCAGTCGATGGGTTTCAATAAACATGGGATGTTGAATCCAGGGTTCCGCGGCCAGAAAAGCCGGATTGAAGCGTTCCACATGGCCGACCTGAACTTTAACATGCGCTTCATGTGCAAGGCTAACCAACCGTTTTGCCTCCTGCGGAGAGGCCACTACCGGTTTTTCGATAAACACATGTTTCGATCGACGGATGGCTTTTGAGGCGCAATCGAAATGAGAAACCGTAGGGGTAACAATATCCACTACATCAACGGCATCCAACAATTGATCGATCGCCTCAAAGGCTTTGATATGATATTCTTCCTGCACCGTATAGGCAGTCAATGGGTCGGCATCATAAAACCCCACCAGGTCATACCCTGAAATACTGCGAATACAATTAAGATGAATTTTTCCAAGATGGCCAGCGCCAAGAACTCCTATTTTAAGCATATACTATCCGATTGCTGAGTTTTGTGCAAAAGTAATTTTTTTATGGGTC
>RZYY01000516.1 GCA_009930115.1 Sphingobacteriia bacterium
CCTATGCTCTTGCGCAGCAGGATTCTCTCGATAGTGATTCGGCTGATTTCATCGCATCGACCTTTGCAGGCCTCGACAGCAATATCACCAATATTTATTTTGAGGAAAACAGTGCTAAACTCGATGAGGCTGGTTATAAAAAACTTGGTATTATCACTGAATTCCTTTTTGAAAATCCGGGCGCTACTATTCGCATTGAGACCTATGCTTCGCCTGGCGAAATGGATGGACAAGAGATGAAATTGTCTGAAAAACGTGCTAAATCAGTTTATATATTCCTTTCCGGCAATAAAATTGAAAAAGACAGAATTGTCATCAGACCTGTTGGTAACAGTTGTGAATTTTATAAGGCCGGCGACCCTAAACGACGTTTTTGCCGAAAAGCTGAAATCATTATTTTGCAATAATTCAACCCTTCAATATGAAAAAAATACTTGTCGTTTTTCTGGCTTTGCTCATTGCTGGGGCATTGCAGGCTCAGGGGCCATTTAAAATCACAAAGGATATTCCGCATACTCCGGTAAAAAATCAGCAGCATGCCGGTACCTGCTGGAGTTTTGCAACCGTATCTTTTATTGAGTCTGAACTTTTGCGAAGTGGTGCAGGCGAATTTGACCTTTCCGAGCTTTTTTTTGTGTATTATGCCTACCTGATGAAAACGGAAAATTTTATCCGCTTGAGAGGTCTGGCCAATTTTAGTCAGGGTGGACAGGCTCATGATGTATTTGCTGTGATGGATAAATATGGCGCAGTTACCGAAGATTTTTTCAATGGTTATGCACCAGGCGATACATTATACGATCATTCTGAAATGGAAAAAATATTAAGTGCAATGGCTAAAGTCTGGACAGGAAAAGATGGCGCTGGTCATCATTGGAAAAGCGCTGTCAGAGCAATTCTCGATGTTTATATGGGTGTAATGCCCACGGAAATGACTTTCAGAAAAAAGACCTATACTCCAATGGAATTCCGTCAGGCATTCCTGCCAAAGTCGGCGGATTATGTTGAACTGACCAGTTTTTCGCATCATCCATGGTATTATCC
>RZYY01000517.1 GCA_009930115.1 Sphingobacteriia bacterium
TGTCACCTCCTTAGTGGACATGGTTTCAGGCGTAGCCCTCAGAACACTGAAGTTACGCATCGTGACAATTGAGGTCACAACTAATTATTTCAAACCAGTGGCTCTCGATGACGAATTAATCGCCGAGGCACAATTGGTCCAAGAAGGACGCAAAATATTGCACGCCGATGTACGTGTTTTCAATCAGGATAATACGTTGGTTGCAAGGGGCAAAGTAATATATTATGTACGCGGCGAAGACAGCGAAGATAACTACGATTTAGATACCTTTCAAAGTAAAAAATAGTCCAAAGGTGACAGTCCCCTTTGGACCAAATAAAAAAGAGGTTTATCACTAATTTAAGTGATAAACCTCTTTTTTCGGCTCATTACGCAATTGTCAACATGTCGAATTATTTTATTTTTTTCGACATATAGCGTGTTTATGGTGAAATATAATGCCTTTCATGATGACATAAGCACAGCAAAAACTCTCCTTCTACCTATTTTATATTCCAAATGCCTTTAAAATCCGATGCTTTGCTGTGCCATCTCTTCATTGTGCAAAACAACATTTTTTACAGGGTCAACCCTACATTCGGTACGGTCACCGTAAATGTTAACAAAAATATCCACCAGGTTAGGATCAAACTGCCTGCCGGAATAGGCTTGCAGTTCCTTAACGGCAGCAGCATGAGACATCGCTTTGCGGTAGGGACGGTCGCTTGTCATGGCATCGTACGCATCGGCAATAGCCAAAATCCTGCATTCCAGCGGTATTTCCTCGCCAGACAGCCCCAGCGGATACCCCCCGCCATTCCACCATTCATGATGTTTCAAAACCCAGTCGGCAATAGGCAACAATTCAGGAGCAGATTGAGCAATGCGATAACCAATTCCCGAATGCTGCTGCATTTCATTTTTCTCCTCCGGATTCAACGAACCTGCCTTTAACAAAATACGATCCGGTATTCCAACCTTACCAATATCATGAAATTGAGCAAAAAGACGAAGATCTGAGATTGTACTCGATGAAAGAGCTAAAAAATTCCCCAGATCAGAA
>RZYY01000518.1 GCA_009930115.1 Sphingobacteriia bacterium
TTGAAATTTTCTATAAAGGTATAAAATTTCATTTATATACAGTTGCTTTGCATTCAAGTCTACTTCACCTGTTAGGTTTCAAAATATCCTCCTTAATATTCCAGAGCCCTCTTTTCTTTGAGAAATGCTTAGCAACGTACCAAAAAACACCGTGAAACCGGTACAGACCTAACAGGTTTTGGAAACATAGACATAGACCCGACAGGTTTTGGAAACCTGTCGGGTCTTCAAAAAAAACAAAAATGTAACTTCTGAACGATTTTCGAGTCTTAAGACAGATTTCGTTCAATTTTGAGAAATTTGTTTATATTTGTGGTATGATGAATGAGACAGTAAAACAACAACAACTCCGCGAAACAGGTCAGAAGCTATTCTGGAAACATGGAATCAAACGTGTTACCATCGAAGAGATATGCAAAACAGCAAATACCAGCAAAGCCACTTTCTATAAGTATTTCAAAAACAAAAATGAACTGATCCTCCACATGCTCAAAGTAATGTTTGAGGAGGCGATGACAAAATATATCTCCATCACTGAATCGGATGTTTCCTATGAGAAAAAAATTGAAGCAATTCTGGATTTGAAGATGGCTGCATCAGATCAGATGAGTCCCGAATTATACGAAGAGCTTTATGTGCATCCCGACAAGGAGATTCAAAATTTCCTTACTGAAGCTACCACGAACACCATGCAGATTGTGCTAAAGGACATGCAGGAATCGCAAAAGAGAGGAGAGATAAGAGACGATTTAAGACCTCATTTCATTTTATGGTATCTAAATAAACTAACTGAAATGATAAAAGAAGAGAATCTCCCTGAACACTTCGGTGACCCAAAGGAGATCATCCGCGAAACGCTAACGATGTTTTATTATGGTGTATTAGCAAGATAAAAAAGATGAAAAGAGTCATTGTCATATTACTAATTGTGTTCACCTGGTCCGGGGCTATGTCACAGGAGTTCAGCTTCGACGGCCAGGCCAGCGGATGGGGAGCAGTGCAGCCCTTTAACACACTGCAATATCAGGTTGGAGCACGCT
>RZYY01000519.1 GCA_009930115.1 Sphingobacteriia bacterium
GTAATAACAGCAATATGAAAACCTTTTTTTCTTGCCAGCTGCAATGCATATCCGTCGCGCACATTGCCCTGTCGGAGTTGCATTCCGGAATCAGTCAGATACACATTTCCGTTGGTTAAGACCCCATCGTAATCAAACACAAATGCTCTGATATTTTTTAATTTTTCACGATAATTCTTCATGTCCGTATTTTTTCAGCAACACATTTGTGAGTTCTTTGTAAAGTGTGAACAATTCCGGATTTTCCTTCAAAATTTCCAGATGCTTCGAGACTGTTTCACGGTCATTGCGAATGGCTGGCCCCGTCTGCAATTCTGATGGATGCTTATATTTCAGCCGCAATGCTGTTTCTTCTATCAATGGGCGAAGCATTTTATTGGCATCAAATCCTTTTTCTTGTGCTACCTGCCAACCGGCATTATACATCAGATTTGTAAAATTCGATACAAAAACACCACCCGCATGAATGCCCGCTCTGACATTGGCCGGAACCACCATCGCCGATGAGGAAATCATGCTGGCAAAATGCATCAAAACTGACTCTGTAGCCGCATCCGATGCCTCAATAAGAATTGGAAAATCTTTCACTGTAAGTGGAATCTCTTTGCGAAAGGACTGAAACGGATAAAAAACGCCTTTGTTTGAACAGTTTGAAAGCGGCTCCTGCCCTAAACTTCCGGATGTATGTGCAACAATGCCTTTCAAATCAGGCAGCACTGCTGCGACCTCCGGAATAACGGAATCTTTCAGGCAGAGCAGATATAAACCGGCATCGATCGTCATTTCAGATACTGAAACAACGGTAATACCTTTTGCGGAAAGATGCGCAGCAAATGCACTGTTGCGGCAGGCTATCGTCACTTCCGCTCCATTCTCCTTAAAAAGCAATGCCAGATGTGTTCCCACGTTTCCGGAACCTATAATGACAATATGATTTTTCAAAGCACTCATAGTGCAACAAAAGTAAGCAATTTTGGTCATTGTACAGCGACTTTGCCATTGGGAAAATGGCGTGAACACCATGCCTTCTGTTATATAT
>RZYY01000177.1 GCA_009930115.1 Sphingobacteriia bacterium
GTCCCTCCTGATAACGTACATCAAGGGTAAACATGAACAAATCAATTCCGGCACCAATATTAAAACCCCAGGTTAAATCTTCAATATCGGCAGTAGTAATGGGATTGATAAATTCATTCCCATTGTTTATACTTACCGATTTATCGGTGTTGATACATGCCGATGGCCCAGCCATCAACCTGAAATTACCAACACCAAAATTTAAAAGCCTGAAACCAACGAGTGCCGGAATCTCAATTGTTTTCAGGTCAATTTCCTGCGAAATTCCTTGGATCATAGAAGAATAATCTCTGGCAAATTCGGTGTTTTTAGAATGCCAGATTACCTCAGGCTGAAAGTAAAGTTTTTTTCCAAGACGTAAGAAAACGCCAAAGTTAAAATTACCTTCAACGTCTGTTTTGATATTATCCATATCCGTCGAAAGGTCAGTAGTGATATAGCCGACTTTCGGCCCAAGAGTAAACTGACCAAATGCAATTCCTGCAGGCAGCAGGAAGAACAGAAGAAAAATGAGTTTTTTCATAGTTCAATCAATTTCATAATAATGATTAATAACATCGCAAAAGTAAAAAGATTATCTTTACAGTTCCTATGATTTCATATTCTTTGATATTTTTGCAAAAATTAAATGTTTTCAGCCATGAAAAAGCTATTTCTATTTATCGTAATTTTGTTTGTGTTCATGTCACAGGTTGCTTTCCCTCAGGTAAAATCTTTCCGGTTTGGGCTTAAAGTATCACCTTCCATCAGCTGGCTTTCCCCAAATACTGAAGGGTACGAAAATGACGGTTCCAAGCTCGGATTCAACTGGGGACTCATCAGCGATTTTGCACTCACTGAAAATTATTTTTTGTCTTCCGGATTTAATATCAATTATCTGAATGGCAAATTATTATATGAAACAAAAATGTCAGTTCCCGGTGAAACAGAACCTAAAACCGGTAATCTCAGCCGAACCTACAATTTAAGGTATGTTGATATACCATTGATGTTGAAAATGAAAACCAATCAATTTAACAAGAGCCAGTTTTACGGGCAAATTGGTATGTTACTCGGCTTTAATGTCAAAGCCAATGCCAAGGATTCATTTACGACTGGCGGTACAACCTTTGATTCGGAAAATGAAATCTCGGATGATATCAAATTTCTGCGTTCATCCTTAATTTTAGGTGGTGGTGTTGAGTATTTCCTGGATAAATCAACCTCTATTATCGGAGGGATCAGCTTTTCCAACGGGTTTACAAACGTTCTCAACGAGAAGAACCCCATTACCAATGAAAAGCAAAAAGCAATCTTCAATTATTTTGAACTTACCCTTGGTGTAATATTTTAAATTCACCGGATGAAAATTGCACTTGCCCAGCTCAATTATCATGTGGGCAATTTCGATGGAAATGTGTCCAAAATAAAGGCAAACATTCAAAAAGCCAAAGATGCCGGTGCAGATCTTGTTGTTTTCGCCGAGCTTGCTGTGTCGGGATACCCGCCCAGAGATTTTCTTGAATTTGATGATTTTATCGACAAATGTCAAAAAGCAATAGCCGACATCGCCGGAAAGTGCAAAGGAATAGCTGCTATTGTTGGAACACCAACACTAAATCCTGAATTTGAGGGCAAAGACCTTTACAATTCAGCCTGCTTCCTTTGTGAGGGAAGAGTAAGACATGTGCGGCATAAAACCCTGTTGCCAAATTACGATGTCTTCGATGAATACCGCTATTTTGAGCCCAACAAGAAATGGGAAACCATTGAATACAAAGGAGAAAAAATTGCACTGACCATTTGTGAAGACCTTTGGAACGTGGGCAACGAGCCGATGTACACAGTGAATCCAATGGACAAACTGGCAGAAAACGAACTGGACCTGATCATAAACATTGCCGCCTCTCCTTTCAACTACAATCAGTACCAGGTCAGAACCGAAATACTGCGGGAAAATGCAAGGATGTACCATTTGCCGCTATTTTATGTCAATCATGTCGGAGCGCAAACCGAGCTGCTCTTCGATGGAGGATCGATGATCCTTGACGCAGGTGGAAAAATCATTACCGAACTAAAGTATTTTGAAGAAGATTTTACCATTGTTGATACTACCAAATTACAGTCAGTAACCAATATGAGGCAGGTGGATCATTATCCCCCGCAATATATCAAAACCGGACTGATACATGATGCGCTGGTTATGGGTATCCGAAACTATTTCCAGAAACTTGGATTTACAAAAGCAATTCTTGGGCTTTCCGGTGGGATTGATTCAGCAGTAACACTTGCTCTTGCTGTTGGGGCACTTGGCAAAGATAATGTCGTTTCGGTATTGTTGCCTTCGCAGTATTCCACCGATCACTCGGTAAACGATTCTCTCGAAATGCTTAAAAATACCGGGTCTCCCTATCATCTCCTCAAAATTCAGGATACATATGAAGTGTTTCGGACATCATTGAAACCTTTGTTTGATAATCCTTCCATCGGAATCACCGAGGAAAATCTACAGGCCCGAATACGCGGAGTTTACCTCATGGCTCTTGCCAACAAATATGGCTACATCCTGCTCAACACCTCCAACAAAAGCGAAGCTGCCGTAGGTTATGGAACCTTATACGGTGACATGAACGGAGGAATTTCCGTTCTTGGCGATGTTTACAAAACCGAAGTTTATGAACTTGCCGGCTATATCAACCAAAACGCCCCGGTCATTCCCGAAAATATTATCAACAAACCACCTTCAGCCGAACTTCGCCCCAACCAGAAAGATTCGGATTCGCTCCCTGATTATGCTATTCTCGATAAAATTCTCTATCAATACATTGAATTGCGTAAAGGTCCCAAAGACATTATCGCAATGGGTTTTGACGAAGAAACTGTAAGAAAAATACTGAAGCTTGTAAACACCAACGAATACAAGCGTTACCAAACTCCTCCGATCCTTCGGGTATCTCCCAAAGCCTTCGGAATGGGCCGCAGAATGCCTATTGTAGCTAAATATCTGGGATAAGAACCAGATACTTTTGGTTTCTCTCTTTTTCATCCATTCCGTCTTATTAAAATTCTTTTGATTTCCCTCTCTTTCTTACCTTTGCCCCGATGAAAAAGAAAAAGATCATTGATGAATCTATTGACCATGAGGGCTATGTGATTTTTAGCCTCAGTGCAAATACTGAAGATTTCAGGGTTGCCTTTTTACTTAACAAACAACTGAAAATAAGCCTGCAACGTAAAGACAACCTGATCGTTTATGCTTATCACAAGTCTGCCCCTGAATCCTATTCGTTTTTCGATTACAACCGGCTGTCACAAACCTGGATTTATTTGATTCACAACCTCGATGAACCACAACCACTTATCAAACACTATTTTCTGATAATCAATGGATTTATTCCGGAAAATGAAGAAGAAGAAATTATTACCGCCTTGGATAATATTCCGGAAATTCTGTCTTTCAATCGTTTAAACCTTTCCCTCAATAACAGTTCCGATAAAAAAGCAAAAAAATCTGCTCAGGTGGTCAATGCCATCTTAACTGATCTTGAATATCACATTATCGGGATCAATAAAAAAGAAAATGCAGAAAAAATCCAGCTTAAACATAACCAGTCAAAATCCATCAGAAAACTTTATTCTTAATGAAAACAAAGATTATAGCAACTATTGGACCGGCAAGTTCTTCACAGCCAATGATAAAAAAGCTGATTTATGCCGGTGTGGATGTATTCAGGCTTAATTTTTCACATGGCTCCCATACTGAATTCAAACGCATTATCTCTGACATCAGAGAGTTGAATAAAAAGTTGGAAACCCATGTAGCCATCCTGGCCGATCTGCAAGGACCAAAAATAAGAATTGGTGAGGCGCCAGACGGAGAATTGTCGCTTAAAAAAGGAGATCATGTGATGTTTACCACAGATAAAGGACAATCAGATAAAGAGAAAATTTTCATCAACTACCCTAACTTTGTCAATGATGTCAGGCAGGGTGAAAAAATACTGGTTGACGATGGGAAAATAACCCTGCAGATTATTGACTCCGACAAAAAATCATTGGTTACAGCAAAAGTGGTTATCGGTGGTAAACTGTTATCGCGAAAGGGAATCAATCTGCCCGACACAAAAATCTCAATGCCATCACTTTCCGAAAAGGATATTCTGGATTTACAATTTATTCTCGATCATGAAATCGAATGGATAGGGCTTTCATTTGTTCGCACGGCATCCGATATCAGGGAACTTTCCTCATATATTGATGAACAGCACCCGCGGCACACGCCCTTTATCATAGCCAAAATCGAAAAACCCGAAGCTGTTGGTTCAATCAATGAAATTCTCGAAGTAGCACACGGGATTATGATTGCCAGAGGCGATCTGGGGGTGGAAGTACCGTTACAAACAGTTCCTCTGATCCAGAAACAAATAGTCAAACGTTGCATGGAACTCGGCAAACCTGTAATTATTGCCACCCAGATGATGGAAGGAATGATTTCCAACTCGCGTCCGACAAGAGCAGAAGTAAACGATGTGGCCAACTCAGTGATGGATGGCGCTGACGCTTTGATGCTGAGCGGCGAAACTTCGGTTGGCAACTTTCCGGCTGAAACGGTTGAGACCATGGAGAAAATCATTTCAGAGGTGGAAGAATTTGAAGATATTTATCACAAAGAGCATCCGCCTGTGTTCACCAACAACGACAGATTTATTTCCGATGCTATCATCCACAGCGGTGTTACCATGGCCCGTGAAGCCAATGCCAAAGCGATTGTTTCCGTTGCTTCAAGCGGCTATTCTGCTGTCAAAATTGCCTCTCACCGACCAAAAGCAGATATATTCGCTTTTTCTCCGGATGAATTTCTTCTGCGCCAGCTTAATATGGTCTGGGGAATTAAACCTATTTTCTTCAACAGGATTGTCAACACCGACCAGACTATCAATGATCTGATGCTGGAATTAAAAGAAAAAGGCCTTGCCAAAGAAAATGACATGATTGTTCATATTTCAAATATGCCCATCAATCAGCCAGGCAAATCAAATATGCTCAAGTTAAGTCACATGGAATAGTATCCTTTTTCAACTTCTAAATAGGGGTTGCTGATAAACCTCTAATCCATTGATAAATAAGTTTCTGAAAAGAATCTGATTATATCCTGATGCAGGGTTTTATGGCAATTATCTCCCA
>RZYY01000520.1 GCA_009930115.1 Sphingobacteriia bacterium
GGCTGGAAATTTTTCACTCAGCGCCGGCGATCCATTTTGGACCATTTTGGTCTGTGGCCATGCGTGGCATGACCATGAGTTTTTGCGGGGGAGTCTTGAATAGGGCATCCGTATCAATTCTTGAAATAACACTTGAATGCATTCGTAAGGAACTTTCTGATTTTAGAGAATTCAATGCTGAAGGAACACGCATAAAAAAACTAGCAAGATTTGACAGCCATGAAAAATCTCTTGCTTCACAATATGATATTTTACACATAATGGCATTCCTTGAAAAGAAGAAGGAACTTATTGCTCATCACTTAAGTGACACTAAAAAAATCATTTCTGAATTAGAAAAAATGAATAGAATAAAAGAAAAAACAGGAATCATATCTTTTCTAAATGAAAGCGAAGGCGATATTAATGAAATATACAAATCAGTTATTGACCATTTAAATAACAAAAATCTAGAAAAATGGGCCGATGAATTTGGAAATTTTTCTGAAAAATTGAGTATTATATATATTCAATTAAATCAAAAATATTTTCAAATTAAAGAAAATATAAATTGATTTTCCTTCCTAGCGCGGAACAAAATAATCTTAATCTTGCAAACAGAGTCAAAAATACAGCAAGCAGATTCAAATTTTGGGTGCATCTCTGTTTTGAGTGATTAGTCAGTTTATGAGGCCACGGGGGGGCAGCTTTCTGAACCAGAGCGAAGACCGCGGTTCCCTCGCCATCGCTAACATATATCCAGCTTGATAATTCAGAGTTTTCAAGGCTACGGAACAAATGAAACCCCCAACGGGGTTATCCTTGAAGGAATTGAATTTTCAGGCTATTTTTGGAAGACAGACGAAAGATTCCGGCCCGGTTTACCCTGTATACCTAAACGAAATAGCGAAGAACCAAATTTTGAGCCCTGGATTGTCCATGCCCTGCACCTAGTTCCCATCCCCCACCGCTCACGCTAAAAATCCGAACAACCACAAGGGAATGCGGTTTCCCTGTCCGATCTCAATGTTGTCCAAAGCCAACCAGCTGTT
>RZYY01000521.1 GCA_009930115.1 Sphingobacteriia bacterium
GTATCGGAACAGGCAATTGCAGGAGTTTCCGATTTCAACATTTCACTGCATATACAAACCTCTTCGAAATCAGCTACATTCTTCAAACAGGGAACAGATATCAGCCTTGCAACCGATGCTGAATCTAAAATTGTATTCAATGTAAAAGATCTGAGTGTAACATCGCGCAAGGCACTGTCGGCCGACAGCATGTATTTTGTATCGGTTTGCCGCGAGAAAAATGGCATGTTGAAAATTTACATCAACGGGCAACTCGACAATTCAGTTTACAACAAGAATATTCTGAACCAAAACATTCAGAAAGCACAAATTCAGTTGGGAAGTTCGAACTTCAGCGGAAAAATCACTTCACTAAAGCTGCATAACAAAGCATACGCATTCGACGAAAACACCACACTATTCAACAACCAACCCTGGTATTTCAAAATGATTTCGTCTGCCGGCAACGGAGGCACCATCAGTCCATTGGGCAAAAAAATGGTACAAAAAGGAAAACTGCAGGCTTACACAATTACGCCTGACAATGGTTATGAAATTCAGAAAATAACTATCGATGGCATAGATGCAGGCAACAAAAACAGATTGCAGATATTTTCGAACAATACACAGCAGAGTCGGGGGATGAAATTGATTATGAAACTTTTTATAATGAATTACAGGCCGTTGCCGAGAAACCCATAAATATAAACACAGCATCGAAAGAAGATCTGGAAAAATTATTATTCCTGAACGACATTCAAATCGAAAATATTCTTTACTATATTTACAAATTTGGAGCCCTCCAAACTGTTTATGAACTTCAACTGATTGAAGGTCTTGACATGACGGATATCAGAAGAATGTTAGCTTTTACAATACTCGAGACAAAAGAAGATGATTACCCTACGCTCAACAAACACGACATACTAAAGTATGGCAAAAGTGACTTACTCTTACGCATGGATTTCAACATCCCTCTTAAATCGGGCTACAGAATCAATGATAATAGCTCAGTTAATTCAAAAGCTTACGAAGGAACACCTTTTTATAAC
>RZYY01000044.1 GCA_009930115.1 Sphingobacteriia bacterium
TTTCCATAGTTGGATATGCGCTTAAGTGGTGGGGTTTCAATCCGGCTAATCCTTACCTGATGTTTCTGCCGCTGCCTTTGATATCTTTCGGAATTGGCGGTCTGTTTACCCTTATGATGTCAATGACTGCTGATGTTTGCGATCTGGATGAACTGAAAAACGGTGCACGCCGCGAAGGAACTTTTGGAGCTGTTTATTGGTGGATGGTAAAACTTGGAACAGCAGTAGCATTACTAACCAGCGGTGCTGTGCTCAATCTGGTGGGTTTCGATAAAGATGCAACAGTACAGACAACCCAAACCCTGACCAACCTTCGTATTGCCGACATCGTTATACCTGTAATTACCGGCCTGCTGGCTATTATTGTCATGTGGAAATATGACATCAACAGACAAAAAGCTCTAGAAATCCGTGATCTGCTTATTGCAAGACGCGGTAAGGTAAAACATAAGTAAAATCAAATCAAATGAAAAACCTGTACAAGTTTATCATCCTCATCTGCATTGCTGCATTAGCATCAAATTGTAGTAATCAGCATAAACAACTTAAGGTCGAAGTATTCGAAACCTCAGCATCCGGGCATCAACTCACCAGAGTAGATGAATTTCCGAATATGGAAAATACCCGTGTTATCAGGCTGTTTCCCGGACAAAAACACCAGACTGTCGTTGGTTTCGGGAGCTCCTTTACCGAATCATCTGCCTGGCTGCTCAATCAGTTGAGCAGTGAAAAACGTGCTTCGGTACTAAAAGCCTGTTTTGGACATGAAGGATCAAGGTACTCACTCACCCGCACCCATATCAATTCCTGCGATTTTTCCCTGGGAAATTATTCTTACGCCCCCGTTGCAGGCGATACCCTGCTGAAAAATTTTTCCGTTGAAGAAGACCGAAATGATATTATCCCAATGATTAAGGAAGCTATGTCTGTTTCGAAAGATGGTTTCAAAGTGATAGCTTCACCCTGGACCTCTCCTCCCTGGATGAAAGACAATAACAGCTTTGTTGGTGGCAAGCTGCTGCCGGAATATTATGATACATGGGCTTTGTTTTTTTCAAAATACCTGTCGGCCTATAAAAATGAAGGGATTGACATTTGGGCTATCACAGTCGAAAATGAACCACTTGGTAATGGCAACAACTGGGAAAGTATGCACTTTACACCCGGAGAAATGGCCGGATTCATCAAAAATCATCTTGGGCCTAAACTTCGTGCTGACGGACATCAGACAAAAATACTCGCTTATGACCAGAATCGCGGCGATGAGCTTATCGAATGGGCTCAGGTCATCTATAACGACAGGGAGGCTGCTGCTTTTACTGATGGTTTTGCTGTTCACTGGTATGCCAGTACTTATGATTGGTTCCCCGAATCATTGAATTTTACCCATTCACTCTCTCCCGAAAAGCATTTAATCCAGACGGAAGCCTGTGTGGATGCTGAAGTCCCGCATTGGAAAGACGATGCGTGGTATTGGTCGGAAGAAGCTACTGACTGGGGGTATGACTGGGCACCGGATGATAAAAAACATTTGCATCCAAAATATACCCCGGTATTCCGATATGCACGCGATATTATCGGATGTCTGAACAACCATGTGGATGGATGGATTGACTGGAACATGTTACTTGACCGGCAGGGAGGTCCCAACTGGGCTAAAAACTGGTGTGTAGCACCTGTGATCGTTGATGTTGAAAAAGATGAAGTTTATTATACCCCGCTTTTTTATACATTGGCTCATTTCAGCCGGTATATCAGACCAGGAGCTGTGCGTATTGGTTTCGAAAATGACGATCCTGCTTTAATGGTTACCGCTGTCCATAACCCTGATGGTTCAATCGCAGTCGTCCTGTTGAACTCCTGTGATGAAGCCAGGAATTTTACTTTAGTTCTTGAATCAGGATCAGCAGAGCTCAGAATCAGCGCCAGAGCAATTCAAACCATCATTATTCCCCATTATGAAAAACATTAAAAAGATGTTCAGATTAATGCACTTAATCCAGGTTTCCTTTTTTCTTGTATTTGCTTTGGCAGCCTGCTCTGACAACGGATCAAAAAATTCAGTTTCCTTTTCAGGCCGACAACTGCTTGTAAACAGCCATCCTTATATTATTAAAGGGATATGTTACCATCCCGTCCCCAAAGGAACCAACCACCGAAGTTTCAAAAATCTCCCCGCTGACCTTGCGCTGATGAAAGAAGCCGGGATCAATACAATCAGGGTCTATTCTCCCTTAGATGATCGGGCAGTGCTTGACCAGATTCATCATGCCGGAATCCGGCTGATTGTTGGTTTTGGCTATAATCAAAACGGATATTTTGATATCCTGTCAGGATCATTTGCCGAATACATCAAAACATATAAAAACCACCCAGCCATATTCTTTTGGGAATTTGGCAATGAATACAACTATCACCCCGAATGGTTTGAGGGTGATATCAGGAACTGGTACTTAGCCTTAGATAAAGCAGCCCAAATAACCCATTCCATAGACCCTGATCATCCTGTTTCAACAGCACATGGCGAATTACCTGACTCGCTCGCTCTGGCTATGTGTCCTGAAATAGATATCTGGGGAATGAATGTGTATCGTTGGGACAACCCTGCTGAAATTTTCAGGGAATGGGAAAAAAGAAGCGAGAAACCCATGTATTTATCCGAAGCAGGAGCCGACAGTTATATGACCGTTTCTGCAAAAGGTTATAAACAAGGAGTGAACGAAATGGCACAGGCCGATGCCACCCAAAACATCCTTCAAATCATTTTTCAGAACAAAAGGATATGCTCAGGCACAACGTTGTTTGCGTTCAGTGATGAATGGTGGAAAGCAGGGAATAATGAAACACAGGATGCCGGTGGATGGGCACCCGGGACAAGTGGTGTACCTTACGACGGAGCTGCCAATGAAGAATTTTGGGGTATTGTGGACATCGATAGGAACAAAAAAATAGTTTTCGAAACAGTCCGGGATTTCTTTAAAAGAAATCAATAAAAGCACAATGAAATGAGCACAAAACTATCATTGACCGAAAAAATCGGCTACGGATTGGGAGATACAGCCTCCCATTTTGTCTGGGATATGGTTGGTTTCTGGATATTGATCTTCTACACCGACACCTATGGTATTTCGGCTGCAGCGGCCGGTACCATTATGCTCATTGCCCGGATATGGGATATGATAAGCGATCCAATCATGGGGATCATTGCCGACAGGACAAACACACGCAGGGGAAAATTCCGTCCTTACATTTTATGGATGGCGCTTCCATACAGCTTAATTGCCGTGCTTACCTTTACAACACCAGACTTTGGGAATACCGGAAAAATAATTTATGCCGGGACAACTTATTTTCTGCTGATGACCGTATTCACCGCCATCAACCTGCCCTATTCCTCTCTTGGGGCTGTGATGACAGATGACTCATACGAGCGCGCCGGCTTGAATTCATTCCGTTTCATCTTTGCCTTTGCCGGACAATTGGTGGTTACCGGCACAGCGCTGTATTTAGCCCATTACTTTGGTGGAGACGATCAGGCAAAAGGATACCAATACACCCTCCTGCTCTTTGCTTCAGTGAGTTTTGTCCTGTTTATGATAACTTTTAAAACTACAAAAGAAAGGATTCAACCTCCACCCCAACAAAAACAGAATCTCAAAGAAGATCTGATCAACCTTTTTAAGAACCGACCGTGGGTTGTACTTTTTTTCGTCGGAATCATTTCATTCGTGATGTTCGCCATGCAAAACCTTGCTATTGCATACTATTTCAAATATTACATCAGCGACGAACAAGGCGTGCAGCTTTTCAACGTGGTCGGAACGATTGCACTGATCCTTGGCATCCCGCTTTCAAAACCACTATCAAAGCGTTTTGGAAAACGAAATGTTTACATAACCAGTTCATTGCTCTCAGGTTTGTTTTTTATTTCAATTTATCTTCCGGGCAGTCAGAACACCACCACAATTTATATCCTGAACACACTGGCAAAATTCACTTACGCTCCTGCCGTACCATTATTGTGGACCATGCTGGCTGATACCGCTGATTACTCCGAATGGAAGACCGGCCGCAGGGCAACAGGATTGGTTTTTTCGGCTGCAACCTTTGCTCAAAAAGCTGGATGGGGAATTGGCGGAGCATTGGCAGGCTGGCTGCTTGCCATTTATGAATTTGTGCCGAATAACGTTCAGACCGACGCTGCCATAAACGGCATCAAACTGATGGTATCTGTTTTTCCGGGTTTGCTTTACATGTCGTGCGCCATTCTGCTCTATTTTTATGCGATCGACCACCAAACAGTGCTGACCATGAAAACCGAACTGACCAACAGAAGAGCAAAACAACAAGATGCAATGCTTAATAAATAACCATTTTCCTGTAAATCCTTAAAATTTAACATGTTGAGAAAATATTTATCCTTAGCCGGTATTTTTCTTAAAGCCACTTTTTCGATGACACAAAGTACCAGTACCATAAGTTTTAAACCTTCAATCACTATTGCCCGTTTGCATTACTTGGCTAATGAAAATGGCACCTCTTTTCCACCTGAGTTTGCAATCTATCCAAATACCGGCAAATCAAACACCTGCATAACAGCATCCGGATATAACCGCAGGAATCAAATCACCCGTGATTTATTATCTTCAAAGCGAAACACCTTTCATCATCTGGTAAATCCCTCTGATGTAATGACCTCCATTAATTAGCTATGCTCCCAATACGATTAAACCTGTAAAAAATTTATTACTTGCACATGACTGAATCGGCCGAAATTTCAATATCAGCTTGCAGAAATTCAAACAATTAACATATTTTTATTTTGACTTATTGACCAACCTGATGTATCTTTGCTAAAAATTCAATATTTATTCATTAACTAGTAATACCTTTACGTCAATAAAAATTATAGAACTATGACGACAAAGTTCATTCGAAATTTCTTTCCTTTATTTATAAACAATTTAAAATAAACAAGTTATGAGAAATTTTTACATTTTTGTTCTTGTATTGCTGATGGCTTCCGTAGCCAATGCACAATACATTTACACTGATTTCGACGGAAATCAGAATGAAGAATTCAGTGGCTGGCCCAATGCTCCAACATTGATTGCCAACCCCGACCCGACAGGTGTCAACACCAGTGCCAACGTGGGTGAATGGATTCGAACCAACGAAATGTGGGCACACATGTTTACCGAGCTTGACGGAAAAATTGACTTCAGTACGGGTAACATGTTTTACCTCAAAGTCTGGTCACCCATTACATGCAATGTTCTTTTCAAACTCGAGGACAAAACCAACGGAGCAACTTTCATGGAAGTTACCCAACCGGTGGAAACTGCCAATCAATGGGTACAGCTTGATTTCGATTTTACGGGTGCTGAGTCAGGGGTGTACGACAAAGTGGTGATTTTCCTTGATTTTATGGGAACAGCCGACAACGCTTTTTACTTCGATGATATCGAAGGTCCGGAATACAGTTCTGGTCCTGTTCCTGTTAATTACATCTACACCGACTTCGATGCAAACCAGAATGTGGAATTTACCGGCTGGCCCAATGCTCCCACACTGATTGCCAACCCCGACCCGACAGGTGTCAACACCAGTGCCAACGTAGGTGAATGGATTCGAACCAACGAAATGTGGGCACACATGTTTACCGAGCTTGACGGAAAAATTGACTTTAGTACGGGTAACATGTTTTACCTCAAAGTCTGGTCACCCATTACCTGCAATGTTCTTTTCAAACTGGAAGACAAAACCAATTCAGCAACTTTCATGGAAGTCAGCCAACCAGTGGAAGCTGCCAGCCAATGGGTACAGCTGGCTTTCGATTTTACAGGTGCTGAATCAGGGGTGTACGACAAAGTGGTGATTTTCCTTGATTTTATGGGAACAGCCGACAACATTTATTATTTCGATGATATCGAAGGACCTGAATATATTGCCGGTCCGACACCACCTTCATACATATACACAGACTTTGATGCCCATCAGAATGAGGAATTCTCCGGCTGGCCAAATGCTCCCACACTCATTGCCAACCCCGATCCTGCTGGTATCAACACCAGCGCTAACGTTGGGGAGTGGATTCGTACCAACGAAATGTGGGCACACATGTTTACCGAACTTGAAGGGAAAGTGGACTTTACAACAGGAAACACATTTTACCTGAAAGTATGGTCACCAATCACCTGCAATGTTCTTTTCAAACTGGAAGATAAAACCAATTCAGCAACTTTCGTTGAAGTCAACCAACCGGTGGAAGCTGCCAGCGAATGGGTACAGCTTGCTTTTACTTTTCCGGATGGCCAGTCCGATTTGTACGACAAAGTGGTAATTTTCCTCGACTTTATGGGAACAGCCGACAATACTTTTTACTTTGATGACATTGAAGGACCGGGTTATGATGGTGGAGTGGAACCAAAACCACTTCTTGAGCTTGACATACAGGACAATTTCGAAAATGATGGTTATAGCACAATAACCGAATGGAAATTCAAAGACCCTGATATAAGTGAACTTCCTATCATTGTTGACCCGCTGAATGCCGAAAACCATGTTGCAGACTATATTCGTTCCGGCAATTTTGAATATACCAATGCCCAGTTTGTTTTAAACCACCGGATGGATCTCTCGGAAAGAAACAAATTCCAGCTTAAAGTGTTCTTCCCATCAACCAATGATTACACCGGAGATCTTACACCTACAGCTTCAATTGGACTACAGAACAGCCTGCATGGCGAGGACGCATGGATGACCGAGACAGAAATAACGCTGACCGTGGAGGAATTTGATACCTGGGTAACCCTGCAGTTCGATTTCAGTGCTGCTTCCGACAGTGTAAATTACGATCAGGTTGCTATTCAGTTTGGAGGCGAAGATCATTTTCTTACCGGTCAGTTCCATTTTGACGATCTGCGACTTCTCCCTCCGGGTTCGTCAATAGCTGAAAAAGGCCTACCGACTTTCGATCTTTTCCCAAATCCGGTCAACAATATTTTCATGATCGACGGAATTGATGACATCGTAAGCATCAATATCTATAATTCACAGGGACAGCTTGTACAAACCGAAACCGAAAACAACACCAGTGTTGAAGTGAAAAATCTGAAAATCGGGATCTATTATGTTATGGTCGAGAATGCCAAAGGCGAACGTTTCATGGCCAAAATGCTGAAGCTCTGATAAAAAAGCAAACAGGATAAAACCTTTGAAAGCTGCCTCATTACCGGGGCAGCTTTCTTTTTATGAGGGAGAGACAAACACAAGACTGCAATAAAAAACCGGAACGCTGGCAGGCAACATTCCGGTTGTTTCGGGATTGATTCTTATTGTAAATGATTATTCCTTCTTATCAGGCAGAAATTCTGTTTCGTTCACAAAAGCACGTTCAAACAATTTTGACTTTGTTCCGTCGAATTCAGCCATCGGGTTTACCGAAGAGGTGATCACCCATTTGACCAGTGTATCGCTGGTTGGTATAGCACTGAGTTCAACCGGATTGAAATTATTGCCTTCAATCTTGATTTTATAAACAGCTTCGCCTGTTTTAGGTGTAGCCGGAGGAAGAAATCCTGTACTGCTGAGCTTTTGGATTTTGTTCAGATATCGAACCGTTTTCAGGGAATCAGCGGGCTGATTATTCATCATCCAGGAATTATCCACCTTTTCAACCACAAAACTGTAATCAGGATAGATGAATTCCAACCTGGAAATGTCATCACGGTTCACATTCACCAGCGTTTTATTGCGATAGGAATTGACATCTTTCTGGTAACTCATTTTCAGAAAACCTTCAACGGCATAAACTTTATCCTCATCAGCTTTACGGACGTAGGTACTCATTTTCCCCTGTTGCTGCTGCATCTGCAACTGCATTTGCTGACCCTGGGGAGGCTGGGTATAGGAGAATTTACCAAAGTACACATCAGCCATTGTTTTACCTTTATCCTTAAGTTGCACGCGAATCGCTGCCGAATCGGTAACTTCGTATTCGCTCCAGCGTTCACGGGATGTTGCAGCAATGCGTTCAGGTTTAATTTCGCTGAATTGGCCCAAAATGGATTTTACTACTGAAAGATCAGCCGGAAAAGTATTTTCGTCGGAATGTACGCTCCAGTCGGTCGGAGAATTTTTTTTCAGAATAATATCATTCCCATCTGCCGGGAAATGAATCTGAATTTCAGACACGTTAGCCGTATCCACTGCAAGCAGCACGCGGCTGAAAGAGCGTTCTTTGTCACCACTGTATTCAGAAATGACAAAAATAGCCCTAAGAATCACCAGGATAATCAACAAAACTTTGATACTCAGTTTACTAAACATAACCTTCCTCCATTCTTTTTGTACGTTTACTTCTTGTCATTTGCATCCGGATAATTGCAACCATTAAAACAATACCTATCGGAAGCAGGAAATTAAGCCATTTGTACCAGGTTCGTGAACCTTCTTCAAGTTCCTCAAGTGGCCGTGAGGTAACCTCTTTTGTGCGAAGGTCTATCAATCCGGTATCATCCGAAAGCCAGTCAATGGCATTCACCATCAGGCTGATATTATCTGCAGGGCGGGGCTGTGCATTTTGCCCTTCTCCATTTACAGCAAAATCACCATCAGTTATCAACACAATTTTTGATTGGGCTGTTCCAACAAGAGGTCCCTGTAGCACAGCACCAAGAGTAATCCCTGAAAGGGGAAAATCGCGGTCGCCCCATTGTTTTTCAATGTTAAAATAAAGCGGTACAGTCAGGGTGCCCGATTTATCTGATGATTGCAGAATGGGAGTAAACTTCAGTGTGGTATCGCCTGTAAAATTAATTCCACTGGCGAATTGCAGCATCACCTCATTTAACCCTTTAGTGATGGGCATGTTAGGAAATTTACGGATGGCAGGCCAGTAATGGAAAGGTATCTGTCTGGTGAAGGTCATAAAACCGGTTTGCTGCCTTACCCCAATATTTCCGGCACTTTTATCCACAACAAAATGGTCTTCGATGGTCAGTCCTTTGTTGATCAACCAACTGCTGAGGTTGCAATTGCTGAGGTTGCCCTGCATGGTTTGAAAATCTCCGCTGACATGGTTGTGTGCAATAAACATCCGGCCACCGCCTGAGAGATAATCATCGAGACGTTGTAGGGCAAAATCAGAAAAAGAGTCGGAAGGTGCAATCATCACCAGGGTAAGGTATTCACTCAGGTTAACCGATTCATCATTCAGATCAACAGGAACAACATCGTAGAGCACCTGTAATTGCTCCATGGCCTGCATCATTGAGCTGACAGCAGGCTGGCCGTTTCCCTGAAGAAAACCAATACGGGGTTTATCTACGACTGAGAGTTTTTTTATGGCTGATGATAACGTAAACTCCATAGCAGCACCCGGCTGAATCACCGGAATAATATCGGTACGATCGCCCATTGCCAGTTTAGCCCCAAGATAAACCCGTTGTTGTTTTACCTGATCTTTTTCCCTGACGTTCAGTACCAAAGGCTGAATGCCTGCCTGCATGGCTTCCTGCTCAATCTGCTGGTCATCATTGGGATTTACAAATTCATAATTCACCATTCCTTTGGAAACCGTAGAATACTCAATCAATAAATCCTGAAAATCCTTACGGGCTTTTTCGATTTCGGGCTGGCTTCCTTTGGTAAAATAAGCTGTAACCGTTACCGGCTCATTGAGTGAATGTAAAATGTCTTTGGTGGCATTGCTCAGCGTATATATCTTGTCACCGGTGAAATCCAGCCGCATGAAAAACCGGGTTGAAAGAAGATTGACAAGTACCAGAGCTACCACAATCAAAATCAGCTGAGAAGCTATAGTTTTTTTATTTTTCATAGTTCAATTTTTTACCGTTTACATTAAATCCTGTTTTTCTTCAAAACCGCTTCAGTACCAACAAGACTGATAAAAATAATGGTCAGGAAATAGATAATGTCCTTGCTGTCGACTACTCCTCTTGAGATAGATTCAAAATGGGCGCTAAGGCTCAGGTAATAAAGCAGTTCACTAATAAAACCACCAGCGGCATTCGCCAGAAATCCAAAAACAAAATGGAACAGAATGCTGATGGCCAGTGCCAGCAAAAATCCTACGATCTGGTTGTTGGATATGCTGCTTGCAAACAAACCTATGGAAATATAGGTTGCGCTGAGGAAGAGTAACCCTACATAACCCATGATGGTAGCTCCGTGGTCAATATTGCCAAGCCGGGCCACGGTATAGTAATACGGCAGGGTAAAAGCCAGTGCGATACTGATGAGCATCAGTGTAGCAAGAAATTTCCCGAATATCACCTGCCAGTCGTTCACCGGTCGGGTCAGGAGCAATTCAATGGTTCCTGTTTTGTTTTCTTCTGCAAACTGTCGCATGGTCAGTGCAGGAATAAAGAAAAACAAGGTCCAGTAACTTACACCAAAGAAGGCCTGCAAACTGGCTTGCTTCACAAAGAAAATGTCGGAGCCGTAAAGCCATGTGAACAGCCCGCTGAATCCAAGAAAAGCTATCAGCATGATATAGGCTGTCAATGAGTCGAAAAACGACTGCAACTCTCTTTTACTTATAATCCAAATTTGCCTCATAATCTATTAGTAGTTAGTTGTTTAAATTCTGATTTAATGATTTTGGCCTGCCGGCCTTATTATCAATTAATGGTGAGTTCGCGGAAGATATCTTCCAGTTTGGTTTCCAAAGGCATCAACTCGGTGAGTACCCAGTTATTTTTCACGCAGAGACGGTAAATATCTCTCCGGCTGGAAGTGTTGTGTTTGCTTTGAATTTCAAACACATTGTGGTTTTTGTTGACAATATCAACCATTTCCACGTTCCCGAGATTTTTCAGCTCACTGTAAATCGTGTTAACGTCCGCATCCTCAATGGTTGCACGCAGAATTTCCTTTCCCTGTGCATGTTTGCGAAGTTCTTCAGCAGTACCGTCAGCGACAATTTTTCCCTTGTTGATAATCATAATCCTGTCACAGGTTGCTTCCACTTCGGCAAGAATGTGGGAGCTGAGGATAACGGTTTTTTCACGTCCGATCCTTTTGATAAGTTCCCTGATTTCAACGATCTGGTTTGGGTCCAATCCGGATGTGGGCTCATCGAGAATCAGGACATCAGGGTCATGGATGAGTGCCTGGGCAAGGCCGACACGTTGCTTGTAGCCTTTTGACAGCTCACTGATCTTTTTGTGCTTCTCCCCTTCGAGGCCGCAAACCACAACCATTTCTTTGATTTTTTCCCTGATCTTGTCGGAAGGGATACCCTGCAGCCGACCTACAAATTTCAGGTAGTCAATCACCGGCATGTCCTGATAAAGCGGATTGTTTTCGGGCAAATAACCAATCCTTTTTTTGATTTCCTCAGGTTGTTTGTGAATCGAGAATTCACCTACTTTTACATCTCCGTCATTAGGCACCAGATAGGTAGTAATGGCTTTCATGGTTGTGGTTTTTCCGGCTCCGTTGGGCCCCAGAAAACCAAGTACCTCTCCGGTTTTCACCCTGAAGGAGATGTTGTTCACTGCACGTTGCGTTCCGTAGATTTTTGTCAGATTTTCAACTACAATATCCATAATTAGTCAATTTTTTGATGTGCAAAAAAACAAAAAACAAAGGGGTCATCGTATATAACCATTAAGGGTTTAACATATTTTAACGGGCTTAAAATGGTTATTATTAACATGTTACCTCGTTTTCTTATCTAAATCAGTAAGTTACTCTGTTAAAAAACAATGATTACCTGTCCGGATCAAAAAACCTGAATCATCATCTGAAGTCAAAAATAAGAATAGTTTTCAGATTCTGCGGCCAGATAACTGTATTATGCATCAAACCGGCAGGCATCACAAAGTCCGGTGATTATTTACCTCAATCTGTCGGCCGACCTGATCAGTTTCTCATCTTTGCGTATGCCATTGTTGGCCAGAAACAGCAGGATGATAGAGATGAGAGGCAGCATGTTCCCAATCCCATAGTCAGCTGTTGCTAATACTTTCGATTCTATCATGTTGGAAAAAAAGAATATTCCTCCTACCAGAATCACCTGAAGGAAAATGTTCAACCGGTTGAGACGGATTTGCAACAAACGCTTCCTGTACTGAAAAATGGTGATAACGCCCACTAAAACAATCAGTCCCTGAACAGCAGACAGCGGAATGCCGAACCAATAAGAAAACAACGATGGATTGGGCTCCCCAAAAGGATCATGAACCATATCTTTAATTCCGTAAAGATAAAAACGATAAACACCAAGCTCAGAAAGATAAGTGGCCAATGGCAGAAAGAAAAGCAAAATGCCTGCAACTACTACCAGCAGAAGATAAAATGACTGTATGCGCTGTATCATTGTTTGAAGATTTGATATTAAAAATAAAGATGACAAAGATAATCACATTTCACATTTACATCTTTTTTGACTTAATGAGGCTCAATACCGCCAGCCGGTAGCCATCGGGACCAAAACCGATGACAGAACCAAAAGCAAAAGGTGCAACATACGAAACATGACGGTAGGGTTCACGTGCAAATACATTACTAATATGTACCTCCACCACAGGAGCGCTGATGGCTTTCACTGCATCGCCGATGGCCACCGAAGTATGCGTGTAGCCGCCTGCATTGAGGATAATACCATCGTATGAAAAACCTGTTTCATGCAGTTTATTGATAATCTCCCCTTCGATGTTCGACTGAAAATAATCAATTGTGCATTCCGGAAAAAGCCGGCGAAGCTGTTCAAGCAAATGCTCAAACGTCTCATTCCCGTAAATTTCTTTCTCCCGTATGCCCGTCAGATTTAAATTTGGCCCGTTGATGATCTGAATTTTCATATTTTTGTTTTTGACAAAAATAACGACTTCAACAATATCACTTTTTTTACCCCCGCAGAAATGCTGAGCAAATATTTTCAACAAGCAGCCGGAGATTATCTGTGGCTTCTGGAAAAGGGTTATCGTGCCGGAAGCATACTTGAACTGGTAGGCAATCATTACCAGTTGCCTGCAACGGAGCGTTCGATGCTTTACCGCGGTATACAGACCGAAGCCACCAGAAAAAAACGGGCCGGAAAACTAATTTTCGAAACGGAAACACTCGCGGGTAAAGAACTTGCACTTGACGGCTTCAACGTGCTGATAGCCATTGCATCCTATCTGCAGGGACTTCCGGTTTTTATTGCCAGCGATAACTGGTTGAGAGATGCTGCCCACCTCAGAAACAAAATACAGAAAATCACCCGATTTGCTGACGCCATCGAATGCCTGCTGGCTCACCTCAGGGTGCTCAATCCAGGCAATGTTCTGATCTTTTTAGACAAAAAAGCTGATCTCCATCAACAACTGAAAGATTTTCTGCTGGATTCGGCCTTCTGGAAAAAAGACGGGTTCAGCATAATCGTTTCAGACCTTGTGGATGAAGACCTGATGGCCATAAACTCTGGCATACTTTGCACTTCCGATTCCGAAATTATCGACCACACCACCTGCCGGCTTTTCGACCTGGCCAGAAACACACTCGAAAACGCCTTCCGGCCTGACTTTGTGGATATGAGAAAATTTTGTTCCCCTCCATAACAATGTTTTCATCAAAAATCCTGAAAACTTCCGTTGCAAATTCTCCGGCAGCAATAAAACAGCGGGATTACCGTAAACTATTTTAAAAAACTGCGTTTGATCTTAAACCGATTTAAAAGTTAAGCCATGCCTTCAGGTAATTTTCTACCCAGTATCACCACTCTGCCATTCAGCGTAACATCAGCAAATACTGACATGTACAAGCGTTTACGGACAGGAGCACTGGCCGATCTTCTAATCCAGTCAGCCATAAAATCAGCCGACGAGCTGCAGGCAGGTTTCGACGTTTTAAAACAACAAAAGCTGGTCTGGGTGCTAAGCAGGCTTACCATAAAAACAGATTTGCCGATGATGTGGTACCAGACGGGTGAAATTGAAACCTGGCCAAAAAACATCGAAAAAATTATATACCTCAGGGATTTCTTTGTCAAAGACGAAAATCAGCAACTGATTGCAAGGGCAACTTCAGGCTGGCTGGCTATTGATATGACCACCAGACGCCCGCGTACTTTCGCCAAAGACGGAATTACCGAACTCTTCACCCAACTCAAAAACCGACAGGCCATCACCACATTGCCCGAAAAACTCTTCCCGGTGAAAGAAGGACATCAATCGGAAGTTAATACCACTTATTTCGATATTGACCTGAACGGGCATGTTACTTCAAGCCGTTACCTCGACTGGATGACGGACACGTTTACACCTGATTTTCACCGGAACAACTATCCGAAAGAGATTTCCGTGAATTACCTGAACGAAACACTGATCAATGAAACCATCCGGCTAACCAGAAAAACCATTGGTTCGAAGATATTTCTGTTCGAAGGTTTCAATACAACCCGTAACATCATTGCATTTCTCGGAAAAATCAGCTTTTAAATAATCAGTCAAAACCAATATGATCAGAATTTCCTGCCGATCTATTCCTAATCAATAATGAAGACTGACTCAAAAGTCTCCTTAATCCCCGCAATGTTGAAAACCAAAGCTGATAATTTTTGAAGCATCCATTTTTCGATGAAAGATGGATAAATCAATATTCTGAATCATCCGGATGAATTGGATTTCAACCCGTTAACCAGCGAAAATCAACAGGAAATCATTGTAAGTAGTAAAACAAACTTACACCTGAGTTTACTTGTACCTTCCGGCACAAACGATATACAGCCTGCCATCGCTGCCAGTTGCGAGCTTGTAATAGGTAGTTTTCAGATACAGACCGCTTTGATCTGGTTTTGTGTACACATAATCTTCCCATCCACATCCATTTGTCAAAGCTCTGGCTACAATTTCATCCCTGAATGGTTTTCCGGCTGCATCGGTCTTTCCTCTGAAATTTTTACCGACCAGCAGCGGGTTGGTAGCATGTGCAACCATATTTATTGCGGTATCGTAGGCAAATGCATACAAAGCAGGATTATCAACATCCAGGTAAGGTGCCTTACCGGCGTTAATGTTCAGGATTGCAGAAGGTGCATTTTCTCCGAGATGAGTTGCGGTAAGATGTACCAGCTCGGTTACCATCTGTTCGGTGATGTTGTCCTCATCATGCTGAATAATCTGGTATTTGTTGAGTATCTTTTCGTAAATGCTGCTTCCGTCCTCAGTTTTATCCAGCCTGAATTGTTCGAAGGCCGCCTGAACATAGTTGATCAGCTCGTCGGAGAAATTGATGTTGAAAGCATAATACAACTGACGGACTTGCACGGTAAATACCACTTCAAAATAATCAGGTTCATATTCCGAAGAGGCAACGAACAATCCATGTCCCACCTCTGAAAAGGCAATGCAATCAACAGTTCCATCTTCAAGTACTGCATACAATTCGGCAATACTGTTGACCTCGGTCAGCATGGCAGAAGGAACACCCAGCTCAAGCAGCTCGTCAATGCTGCTGTATTCCTGAATAACACCAATTTTATGGGCAGCCAGTTCAGATGCGTTATTGATCTCAATCTGAGCCGATGCCAGTGTGATAATCACTTCTTTTTGAGGTGCAACAGGTCCCACCCATTTAAACAGGTTCTCCCGCTCCGGTATCCGGATGGTGGAAAAAAGCATAGTGCCGGGTTCATCAAGTGCTCGCTGATAAAATGTTTCCCAATCATCCATCTCAATGGTGATTTCATCAGGATTAAGTCCCATTTTTTCCGCCAAACCATTGTAAATATCCACAGAAACACCGGAAATCCCTCCTTCATGTTCGTAATTAAATGGTGGATAATGCTCGGTAAGACCAATAATGGATTTCAATTCCCCGCTGTAATCAGGATCATCATTGTCATTTTTGCTGCAACCTGTAACAGCAAGAACAGCTATTACAAAAAACAGGGTACTGTTTCGTAAAAATTTAGCATGCATAACTTTTTAATTTGGTTTATTCCCTCCGCAATCATCTAAAAAACTGATTTTCACAATTATTAGCCAAAATAACGTGAGGTTTTCTCCCAACAAAAGTAATCAATATCTTATGGAATGTTTTATTTGTAAGGGTTTCTGCAATTTTCTTCACGACATCGCTATTATTTTTTCATCATTCTCCAGGATCAATCGAATCATTTCCGGGCATTTTTTATCAGTTCATGGACTTTTCAGGTAATACTGCCGGTTTTTTCCCATCAACTGCACAAAAAATAAACTGATCTTTGCCGGCAATTTGATTTTCAGAAACACTGCTGAATGATTAATCTGACACAAACATCTCCTGACAAGCTTAATAAAACCATGCTGCTGGTAGTCACCATGGCCTCCCACTTTTTCAATCCGTTCATGGGAGCTGCCGTGAATGTTGCGTTGAAGAAGATCGGGGAAGATTTTTCTATGTCGGCAGTTGGCTTAAGCTGGATCACCATGTCCTATCTGCTGGCCTCGGCAATTTTTCTTGTGCCCTGGGGCAAACTGGGGGATACCTGGGGACGAACGAAAATGTTTCTTTTGGGCAATATCTTTTTTTCCGTAACTACCCTCCTTTGCGGCTTTGCCACCAGTGCAGCCATGCTCATCACCTTGCGTTTTCTTCAGGGCATTGCATCGGCAATGATGGTCAGCACCATCATGGCACTGATTATTACAGCATTTCCGCCAAATCAACGGGGAAGAGTGATCGGGCTGAATGTTTCGTCGGTATATATCGGATCGGCACTTGCTCCGGCAATCGGAGGTTTTCTGACAGATTCGCTCACCTGGCGAAGCATTTTCTTTATCAATGCAGGCACCAGCATTCTTATTTCACTCTTTATCATCTGGAAGTTCAGGCAGGAATGGTCAGAACCCGTTAAGGAAAAATTTGATTATAAAGGCTCGGTGATTTACATGGCAGCAATAACCATGCTAATGTACGGATTTTCGAGGCTTCCCGATCCTGATGCCATTGCACTTACCATAACCGGTCTGGCCGGACTGGCAGTCTTTACCAGAGTAGAAATAAAGTCCGGTGCACCGGTTCTGAACATAAGACTGTTCACCCATAACCGCGTTTTTGCCCTGTCCAACCTTTCGGCACTTATCAACTATTCCGCCACTTTTGCCATTTCCTTTATGCTAAGCCTTTATCTGCAGTATGTAAAAGGTATGGAAGCCCGTGAAGCTGGTTCGGTGCTGATGGCCCAGCCAATCATGATGGCTATAGTAGCTTCATTTTCGGGAAGACTTTCGGATAGAAAGAACCCGCGGATGCTGGCCGCAATAGGAATGGGAACAAGCGCAACAGGATTATTTATCCTGAGTTTTGTGGGAGCCGACACTTCACTGGTCTATATCATCTCAGGACTGATCATTCTGGGAAGCGGATTCGGCATGTTTTCCTCACCCAACACCAACGTAGTGATGAGCTCTGTGGACAAAAAAGTGTACGGGACTGCATCGGCAACTCTCGCCACCATGCGTACAACCGGAATGATGACAAGCATGGCCATAGCCTCGCTGACTATTCATCTGTTGCTTGGAAATGCGCAGATAAATGTTCATACCCTGCCGCCATTTATCACCAGCACACGTATTGTATTTGCCATTTTCACCGTGCTGTGCAGCTTTGGAGTATATACCTCACTGGTAAAAGCAAGTTCAGATAAAACATAACCAGATGTCCGAAAAGCCGCTTTTTCCCTTGAGAAATACCGCTGACATCCTAAAAAAACAAACACTGACAAAAACATTTCTTACTGCTTATAACCACCTTGGAACAACGATTTTTTGAGGATAATCCAGCCTTCCGCAACTGGCTTGAAAAAAACCATGACACCAGTCCTGGCATTTGGATCGTATTCTGTAAAAAACATGTGAACACCCCGTGTATCACTCATCCTGATGCACTCAGGACAGCACTGTGCTTCGGCTGGATCGACAGCATCATCAAACGCCTTGACCACGAACGCTATCTCGTCAAATTCACCCCGCGAAAAAACATTTCAAAATGGTCGGAAGTCAATAAAAAACTTGTTGATGAACTGATCCGTTCAGGTGAAATGACCACCGCCGGCCTGCAAAAGATTGAATCGTGGCGCAACACCGGAAAAGTGAGCTGGGAAAACCATGGATCCGAAAAAAAGATCAGCAAAGAAACTACAGGAGAAATGGCAATTCCGGCTTTCATTCTCAACGAACTTGCGCGGCACGAACCGGCACTTACAATCTTCAACCGCCTTGCTCCCTCGCACAAAAGAAATTATGTGAAATGGATCATCTCGGCAAAACGGCAGGAAACAATAGACCGCCGTATTCTGGAAGCCGCAGCCATGCTTAAGGAAAACAAAAAACCGGGACTGAAATAAAAGCAGAAAAGGCCTCTCCCACCCTTTTACCTGTCAGTCATCATTCCGGATTTTACACTTTATACAGCTATCGCAAGAAAATCTTACTACGTCGATGCTGACTGAATTTCAAGCCAGCTTGCAGTTAATACTGGGGTGTCATTACCTTTCCTATGAACAACAGGGCATTGCTCGTTCTTTCCCTGATGGCAAAAACGAAAGGACGATTTACCGTAAAGGAAACCGGAGCACTTGTAATTTCAAAACCAATGGTGGTAACAGCGGCAGCTTCAGTTCCTTCTTCGTTCACATCAATAAAAGTGTTTTGCTTGACAAAGCTGACGAAGATATCTTCATCGGATATACCGCCAAGATCAGCCTGTATTTCGTCAAAGGCGTCAGTCATACCAAGTGCAATCAACTGGTCTTTGAGAGCTTTTTCGTAGGCAAACTTAAATTTTGGCATCGAAAAGATAATTTCCACCGAGGCGTCAGTATTGTCAAAATAAGCCGTCATTTCCTCCCAGATGTTTTCATTCAGGTTAGCCACAAACTCACCCGGTTGTCCATCGGGCAGGATTACGATCATACTGAAATTAGTGCGGCCGTATGGCAGCTCAACAGCGGAAAAATCCTCAGCCGAAAAAGTCTTCAGCGAAAGAGTGTTCTGCATCATACTCACTTCCATGATATTTCCATTGTCAGTATAGAACGGCGCAGTAACCGTGAGCTCTTTATCAAACCTGTAAGTCCAGTTGCCCATAAAGTAAAGCGCATTCATCAAAATCATAACGGTTGACGGTGAAAGTTCATCAAGCACCTTTGAAATTTTTCCGTTGGTCTTATCATCAGCCCAGGCATTTATTGCTCCCAATGCTGAAGGCTGCGAAAAATCAAGACTTTTAACCGTAGCCGAAAAATCTTCTTCCAACGTATAGAGAAATGGCTGTTTAACCATAAAACCGCTGTGGTAAAATAAAGCATTCGCAAGCGTCAGGGTGATTTCAGGATCAACGGACAATAACTGGACCAGCAGACTTTTGTAAGCATCGTTAATCTCGGTGATGGTAAGATCAGTAAAACCCAGCATTTGCTGAATCTGGTCATAGGTCTCGCCTTCACAACCGTTGAGGAGCATGGTCAGAGCTGTGGCAGCACTCAGCGGCGAAAGCATCATATTGCCCGTATCAGCCTGGTCAGTGAGTTTGAAAAGATCAAGACCAAAAGCATTGCTTTGCTGAATAACTTCGGAAGCTTTTAAAGGCAACTGAATGGGAAGAGGTTCGGTGGTTGCCGGTTCATTGCTTTTTTCACAGGCAGGCAAAAATAAAAGGATCAGCGCGAATAAGGTAAACATCATAGTTTTCATAGGTCAAATGATTTGAATCAATCAAATAAACAATAATGCTTTACTCCAAAAATCATTCCTTACCCATGCAGATTTAAGAATTTCATTGTCTGATTGATTTAAAAAGAGAGCCGTACCTTTGCCTTGTTTTTTCAACATCTGTTGATGAGCATTGCAAAAAGAAAAACATTGTAGTTTTATACCAAAAATTAAATCATGCCATTTTTTGAAATCGGGATATACCAGTCAAAGCGAATTTATAACCTGGGAACATTATGGAGGACGGCTTATCAACTGGGAGCAACGGGTGTGTTCACTATCGGTCGGCGCTATGAGCGGCAACCTTCCGATCCTTTTGTCGTAGAGCGGCAAATCCCGCTAAGGAATTTTGAAAATTTCACCCAGTTTCTTGCGCAGCGCCCGGTAAACACACTACTGGTAGGCATTGAAGATGGCGGCACTCCACTGGCAGAGTTCGATCATCCTCCTCAGGCCATTTATTTACTAGGCGCTGAAGACATAGGACTTCCCGCTGTGGTACGCGAAAAGTGCAATTGTATTGTTACTCTCGACGCTATGGTAAGAGCATCTTACAATGTCGCCGTTGCCGGAAGCATTGTGATGTACGACCGTGTGTTCGGCAGGCGGTTCGGATATCCGCATCAGACAAAGACCAATTAACTTTTTAACAATGTCATCTTTCAATCAGTTAATGCTATCTGCATGGATAAAACAACGGGCTTCCGAGCTCGGTTTTTCTGCCTGCGGAATAGCTCCGGCCGGATATCTGGAAGATGAAGCTCCCCGCCTTGAACAATGGCTGAAACATGGTCTGCACGGAGAAATGAAATACATGGAGAATAATTTCGACAAACGCCTTGACCCCAGGAAACTCGTTGATGGCGCTAAATCTGTTATTGTTTTCCTGAAAAACTATTTCCCCAAAACCACCATTCCCCAGAACGAAAATTACATTTTGTCAAAATATGCTTACAGTGAAGATTATCATAACGTTATCAAAGATAAACTCTATCAGCTCATTGATGAACTGAAACAAAAAGCCGGCAACATCAATGCCAGGCCTTTTGTTGACTCTGCACCTGTGCTCGAACGGGCATGGGCCGAAAAAGCCGGACTCGGATGGACAGGAAAAAATACCTGCTTCATCGTGCCAAAAAAAGGTTCCTTTTTTTTTATTGCCGAAATTATTACTGATCTTGAACTTGCCTGCGAACAGATAAGCCTGACTGATCGATGCGGAAATTGCCGGAAATGCATC
This sequence comes from Sphingobacteriia bacterium, assembly GCA_009930115.1. Classification (GTDB taxonomy): domain Bacteria; phylum Bacteroidota; class Bacteroidia; order Bacteroidales; family 4484-276; genus RZYY01. The sequence goes on from RZYY01000044.1 coordinate 20,950, forward strand.
GATGCCTGCCCTACACAGGCAATCATTGCTCCTTACGTTATCGACGCCGCTAAATGCATCTCCTACCTGACCATCGAACTTAAATCTCAAATCCCTGCAGACTTCGAAGGAAAATTGCACGATAGAATGTTCGGCTGCGACATCTGTCAGGATGTTTGTCCATGGAACCGCTTTTCATCAGCCCATGACGAACCGAGGTTCATTCCGGATCAGGCCTTGCATGACATGAAAAAAGATGACTGGTCAAATCTCTCCCGCGATCTTTTTGACCAGCTTTTTAAGAAATCAGCCGTGAAACGAACCAGATATGAAGGACTGATGAGGAATATCAGGTTTTTGAGCAGCGAGCCTGATCAAGAGTAGAACTTTTTTTGACACTGAACTGTTCCCCTGATCTCCTAAATGAGCCATTGATATCCTAATTATCGCGATATGATCATTTTTTGGTATTCAGATGTATTTCCCTTTACCATTAAGCGATAAAAATATACACCAGGCTTCAGGTCTTTAAGATTTACATAGCAATTATTCAAACCTTTATTAAAGGCAGCTTTTTTTAACGTTTTAACAAATTGACCGTTTATGCTAAATAGTGAAATGTCCACTATGCTTTCTTCTGCCAAAGAAAAACGTATGTTTGTTAAGTTACCTGCCGGGTTAGGATAGTTTTGGAAAAGATGTGCAAATTCCAATCCGTCGTTGTAATTTGCACCTGTTTTCTTATCCTTATCATTTTTGAATAGTTGGGCAATTAGCCTGTCGGAATTCTCCATATAATTTTTACCTACTTCATTATTAAGAAGCTCATTTAAACTTATTATGCCTGAAGTTTTCTGCGAATTTGACAACAAATAGTTAACATATTCAAGGTCCAGTGCTGTAAATATCGAATCATAGTGTTGAATGTCAGGATCAGAAAACTTTTGAGTTAAAATATCAATTGCCTCAGGATAGGTACCTTGCTCAATATTACATTGAACGATTAATCGGTTTGCAATCATCTTCAGCTCACCATTGTTTTGTATAACCGAATTGGTGCTTAGGTAGTTGATGAGGTTAATGTAGTTTTTACCCGTTACACTTTCCAATGAAACGATCTTTTTTAGTGCCGCCTTTGCAAACGTTGAATTTGGGTATAGTTGAACAATTTGCATGAAGTCTGCTTTTGCTTCGGTATAGTTTTCCTGTTCTACATTTAATACGGCCTCATCGAATAACTGTTCCGCCGGATTATCATCGTTTTGCTGCTGGCCTGGTATCCAGATGGGGTCCCAAATGTAAAATGAAATCGGATAGAAGTAATAATGAGGATTATTTGGGTCGAAATTAGGGCCCCAATAATTATAAGTTATGTCTCCATGAGTTTCGGAAATGTTTATTATTTAACACTACTGTCCGACTAAAAACCAAGAAAATAGGGGCAGTATAAATTATATACCTGCCCCGTATGTTGTATGTTTGCATTTGCAACCACAAAACATAACAACATGGGCAAAAATACAGAGATTAAATTTGTCGGACAGCCGATTTTCAAACA
>RZYY01000522.1 GCA_009930115.1 Sphingobacteriia bacterium
AACAGACCGTTCTTGTACACATTCACATAGAACAATACGTTTCCGGAAGTATCCGTAACAGCAGGTAGAAAGCCGCCCTTAAAAACCCTTCCTCTTACGGAAATGCCTGCATGGTAAGCAACCAGTAAATAGATGATTCCAATTATTACCGGGCTGCCTTCTATGTTTTTCAAAGCCCTGTGAAAAAAAGTTTTTCCGGGGTCTGAAAACATGGGATCTACTGTTTTATAATGCAGTCTATGGAAAAAAACGTGGTTATACAATTTTACCTTTTCCATAAATGTCTGATCGTCATTTAATTCCACAACGATCTCATTTACATGATCCATCAGAACACCCTGCAAAACCTGCTGATCCACGTCGTTGCTCAACAGATCCTGTATCAGACAAAGACCGGTCATCAGATCGTCTTGCGTGTTTTCTATCCAGGCCTTAAGCGCATCGAATTTCAGTTCTTCCCTCAGTGCGGACAACATGTCCCCCACCCCCGGATATTTCGCCTCGCTTTCATCGCGGCAAATGCCTTCCAGCTCTTCAATGGCCGGGCGTCCCATATTTTTGAGTTGCCGGAACAAAGCATCCCTTACGTATTGATCAGGGTCATCCAGTAGAGGTACAATATCCAGTATTTCCGTATTACGAACCATGTTCACCGCAAAACTTTTCCAGGATCTCTCCTGCCTTTTCTATCATCAAACCTTTATAATCCACATTCATGTCTTTACTGCTTCTTTGTGCAATAATCATGCAAACAGTAGCTCCCCGGTGTCCCATCAGTCGCGAAAGCCCCGCTATGGCCGATCCCTCCATTTCAAAATTGGTGATTCTCAGATTTTTATATTTAAAAGTAGCCAGTTTTTGAAGATAATCGGGATCCCACAACTGAAGTCTGATAACCCGACCCTGTGGGCCGTAAAAACCGGGTGCAGAGAGTGTGATGCCCTGCATGGCATCTTTAAAACGCATTCCCGTTTCTTCCGAGTTTTTCACAAAATAAGGAGTGGCCAGCAAAGGAGACCATTTCATGTGT
>RZYY01000523.1 GCA_009930115.1 Sphingobacteriia bacterium
GGTAATTACAATGATTATCTTTATGATCCACAAAATCCATATTTGATTGGTTTGCTCCGTCCTGATGTGGTTGCTCCCGGTGTGGATGTGATTTCATTACATTCTATTCAAAACTATCCTCACTGGGAATATTGCTATACGAAAAAAACAGGTACCTCAATGTCGGCTCCTGTCGTTTCTGGTGTAATGGCTCTAATGCTATCTAAAAATCAACTTATAACCCCGGCGGAATTGGATATGATTATAGAAACTACTGCATTACACCCGGATTATCATCCCGCCATCGGAAGTCCAAAGGATAACGAAATTGGCTCAGGAAGAGTAAGAGCAGATTTGGCATTTTTGGAGGTTCCTGATTGTGTAGTTGAAATCTATGAGGATCAGATATTGGATGATACAATAACTCCATGCGACATCTTTGTAAAAGACGGAGCTACATTAACCATAAACAAAAAACTTTGGATGCGAAATAGCAAAAAGATAGTTGTTGAACCACAGGGAAAGCTCATACTTGACGGGGCAATTATTTCAGGTTACGACAACCAAACCTGGCAAGGCATCGAAGTATGGGGCAATCATAATGCCAATCAATTCCCCGACCAGAATGGAAATTATCTGCAGGGGGTTTTGATCGTAAATGATGCCGTTATTGAAAACGCCGTTTCAGCAGTGGAACTCTGGAAACCCGGCGATTATACCAAAACCGGTGGAATTGTATTTGCCGATGATGCAACTTTCAGGAACAACGCCAAATCGGTGCATGCACTATTCTATACTAATGAATACATGGGTGGAGAAGCCAATTATAACAGCTATTTCAAAAACTGTACTTTTGAAATTACACAAGATTATCCGGGTGAAAACGAATTTTTTAAACATGTGGACCTGAACCATGTAAAAGGTATTCGGTTTGAAGGATGCGATTTTTCGCTTCAACAGACCACAGGTGTATCACCCTGGAATAGTGCCATAGCTGCTTATAATGCCGGGTTTAACGTAAGTGCCTATTGCATGACAAGCCAAATCC
>RZYY01000524.1 GCA_009930115.1 Sphingobacteriia bacterium
GTGATCAACGGTATCACGTACAATCATGGTGAGTTTAATTTTCACACCTACTCATCAATGAATGGCGAAACACCCGCTTATTCAACCAGCTATAACGGCCAGCCGCTTACGGATGCCAACGCCAATCAGGATCATTTCGTTTCCTTTGGAGAGGCTAAAGACTGGAACGATACGCATCACACCACCGCCGAAAGTCCGCTGTCAAACGGAGAAATCGGATATTTTTCTGCCATTGATTATCCAACAATATTTTATTCGGATTTTACAGAAAGCAAAACCTACAGAGGCATTATCGGAGTCTCAGGCGAATTTAATCTATATAATTACGAAATTACAATTACGGGAGCAATAGTCGATTTTTTTGGGCCTGCTAAGTTTTTGAACCAATCCGGCATTTTGAATATTGACGATGGTGTCCTTCTCCGCGGAAACAATACCGGAAGCGCAATTTTCAGCTTTCATGAAATTCACATCGGAGATGGTGTTACTTTTTTGGGTGAGGCTAATAATCAGTGGGGTGGATTGGTGTTACAGCAAGATCTGGTAGTGGAGTTAAATAATGTTAGCTTCAAATATTCATGGATTATTTGCAATACCAGAGGCCTTCTCGTTGATAACTGCTTTTTTCAAAAATAATGTATTTATCCTTTGATAAGCACCTTATCAGTAAAAAATTCCTAATTCAAATCAAGTTTTATTATTGTTACACATAATTCAATGGGGCCGGGAAGGGTCAATATTGATTCGTGTATGATTAATGATTATGCAGGTATCCTGGATTTGAAACATGGAATATCGATAAACGGATATGATGAATTCACAATCACGAACAATCATGTAGAAGGATTTAAAGGAAGTGGTATTCGGGTTTGGAACTCTGGAGACGGCGCGAGCAATACAAACCTGATCGAAAATAATGCAGTTATTAACAATGGTTTATGGGGAGATGATGAAGCGGGTAGTTTTGCAGGCTTGGATTTGTTGAACACGGAAGCCGAAATACGGCACAACCAGGTAAAATATAAC
>RZYY01000525.1 GCA_009930115.1 Sphingobacteriia bacterium
CCAGCTTCCATTATCAATTTTCCGTTCGATTTTAAAACCCTCATGGCCTGTATGGCTGTAACTCCAGTTAAGGGTTACAGAAGTTGCAGAGTTGGCTGTGATTGTGAGGTTTTCGGGAGGTGGGATGGTAGAATCAAAAGAGTTTTCCACCCATGCAGAGGAGTATTGGTTGTAATAGGCATTTACCCGGTAGTAAACCATGGTATTCAATTCAAAATCATTGTCCTGCCAGTTTGTGCCGTTTATTGCGGCTACCTCTGTCCAATCCCCGGTTTCATACTTTCTTTCTATTTTAAAGCCTTGTTCTCCGGTACTGTTGTCCTGCCAGTTGAGCGTTACCGACGTTATTGTGTTTTGGTTAATTGTCAAATCAGTAGGTGGAGTAATAGCTGAATTGGTGTTGGCACTGATTTTTGCAGATTCATGGTATTTGTAAAATGCATAAACCCTGTATTCTACATTTAATCCTGATTTACCCAGAAAAACATTGGTGTCTACAAAAGAGGAGGCGTTTTCAGCAACTGTTCCGTAACCAATCAACCAATCGTTATCATCAGTTTTTCGGTCAATTTTAAAGCCTTCTTCGCCTGTTGAGTTATCCTGCCAGGTAAGCTTATAGCTGATATCGGAAAGTTTTTCAATTTGAAGTTCAGTTGGGGGTTGAATATCAGCACTTGTCGTAACAATTTTCCCTGCAGAACGGTTTTTACCTGCAAATGCATATAATCTGTATTGATAAACAAGACTTGTTACAGGATCAATTCCGGTATCATTCCAACTTTTTACTTCTTTCCCAAAAACCTGAAAGGATTCCTGCCAAGGCTCACCGCCTCTTTTTCTGTCGAGTTTAAAGCCTTCTATGTTTTTATCTTCATAAGTCCAGGTAAGTATTTTCTCAACCGGGGTTACATCTTCCACCCTGAAATTTTGGGGTGCCCATTCTTCGGGGTTCAGGGTGTTATTTTCGTCCCAGGGGTTATTGCGTTCGGGCTTTTCGCAGGTGGAAAGCAGCAGGGCAGCCAACAC
>RZYY01000526.1 GCA_009930115.1 Sphingobacteriia bacterium
CAATCGGAGTACGAAATGCCGACAGTGAACTGGCCGTAAAAGTATTACGTCAGGAATTTGCAGCTGAAATCGCGCAGGGCGAAATCGACAATATTTTCTCAGAAGATGATTTGGCTACAGTAGCTATCGTAGGTGATAACATGAAACGCACACCAGGTATAGCAGGAAAGCTTTTTGGCACTTTGGGTAAAAACGGCATCAATGTAATTGCCTGTGCGCAGGGAGCTTCCGAGACCAATATTTCATTTGTCACCGATCGAAAATCGCTACGTAAAGCACTCAACGTAATCCACGACTCGTTTTTCCTTTCAGAATATCAGGTTTTAAATGTATTTGTAGTGGGAATTGGAACGGTAGGAAGTAATCTTTTGGAACAAATAAAGAAACAACAACCTTTACTAATGCGTAAAAATGGCCTGAAACTGAATGTAGTGGGTATTGCATCGAGTAAAAAAATGCTTTTCGAACGTTCGGGTATTCAGCTCGATAACTATCGCCAAAACATAATGGAAAATGGAACCGACGCCAGTCCAAAACACATTTGCGATGAAGTAATAAATATGAACATATTTAACTCTGTATTTGTGGATTGTACGGCCAACAATGACATTTCTGAATTATATCAAACATTGCTCGAAAATAACGTATCAGTTGTAACAGCAAATAAAATTGCAGCTTCGTCGGGATACGAAAAATATGAAAAACTGAAAGACATCACTCGTCGTAAAGGAGTAAAATTTCTTTTCGAGACAAATGTGGGTGCAGGTTTACCCATTATCAACACAATGAATAACCTGATCAACAGCGGCGACCATATCCAAAAGATGCAAGCTGTACTTTCGGGTACACTTAATTTTATTTTCAACACCATTAGCAGCGAAATACCGCTTAGCAAAGCAATATTAATGGCCAAAGAGGCAGGCTTTGCCGAGCCCGATCCCCGCATTGACCTGAGTGGAAAAGATGTGGTACGCAAATTGGTAATTTTAGCACGCGAAGCAGGCTATCGTGTGGAACAGGACGATG
>RZYY01000527.1 GCA_009930115.1 Sphingobacteriia bacterium
TTTTTATTCCTTTGCGGATTTTACCGGAACGCGTCATATCATCGATTGTAGGCGGCATAAAACCTTTGGAAACCGAAGCATAGACGTTGAATTTTTCATTCATCAGAAACTTATAAGCCAGTTTGGGGCTGAGACTATTCCAGGTACTTGAAGGATGCTGACCTGCATAAGGAAGTAAAAAATCGCTGATTGCTGTAGCATTTTCAATCAGAATTTCACCCTGATTATATTGCCCGAAATCATATCTGAATCCCGCTTTTAGCAAAGAACGGCTCCCTAGTTTTTTCGATACCTGAACAAAAGCCGCAGCGAAATTATGAACCCCATAAAAATAAATTTCATCCGTAGCAGTGAGATAAATATTTTCGCCATCTTCGACAGAATACTTGCAATCAATGCCACCTATCATCTGTAAATCTTTACTGAAGCGATGCTCCATGGTTGTCCACACACCGGCATCCAGTTTTTCTGTTGGATTTTCGGATAATTTGTATTCGCCATAATCATTGATGCTTTCACTTTGATTAAAATAATCTTCGTAATTGGCAAAAACCAGAGCGTTCCATGTATTCTTTTTTCTCACAACCTTGTAGCGGGCGCTTCCCATCCATGTTCTGAAATCATCATAATTTCCATTGACTTCAAAAACCGACTTACCCAAGCCAGATTTGAAACCGGAACCCAGCACTGATACTTCAAATCGTGCGCTATCGCTGATAAGATAACCGGCCTTCAAATAAGCATTGTATTGATTAAGAAAACACTTCGAAGAATATTCATTACGTGTTTCATCAGAATCCAGAAAATAACCATCGCCCTGCATTGAAGAAATATTGAGCCACACATACGGTTTTCTGGCTTTGGATGGCGTCATAAACCGAAATCCAATGCCCTGAGTATTAAACTGCGAAACAAAAAAATCTGCTTCAGCTCTTTCTTTTTCCGATGGACTTCCGGTGATTAAATTGATGGTTCCGGTCATTGCATTATTGCCATACATGCTTGATCCCGGGCCCTTTTCAAC
>RZYY01000528.1 GCA_009930115.1 Sphingobacteriia bacterium
CATGGCTTCCGCCAGCGAGGCGCTCAATCGCCCGGCGACTTCGGTGCCGTACCTTGAGGCATTGCGTGTGCCGACAACGGCAGTCATATAATCAGATTCTACGGCCGCAGCTCCTCGGTAGAATAAAAACAAAGGCGCATCGAGGCAGTGCTTCAGCCGAGATGGATATGTGTCGTCAAACGAAGTAAGACATTGAATTTTATGTTTATCGATGAATTCTATTTCATTTTCGGCTCTTTGCAATGCTTTGGTCCTGTTTTCCCGGATCATTCTGATGGTTTTTGGAGTCAGACCGGGTAATTTTTCAATTTTCTCATCTGGCATATTAAAAACAACAGCAGCATCGCCGGTTGTTTCTATCAGTCTGCGGGCAACAATATCGCCTACCTGCGGAATGCATTTCAGTGCAATTAGATATAAAAGTTTGTTATTCAATTTACAGTTAGAAATTTTAATTACTTTTGGTTCTTCAAACTCCCTTGCAAAGGGCTGTTGATGCAATAGGTGAACAAAGTTAGTCTAAAAATTCAATTGGCCTATGAAAATTTTTACTCCATTTGTTTTATTAATGTTGATTTTTCCGTTTTATGGTTTTTCTCAGCAAACCATTCTTAAAGGAACAGTAACCGATTCAGAAACAGGTTTGACCCTGCCAGGGGTCAATGTGGTGGTGAACAAAACTACTGGTGTTGCTACGGATATTGACGGCAATTATTCTCTGACCCTTGATAAAGGAACACATTCCATTGCATTCAGATTTATTGGTTATACTGAGGAAATCAGACTGATTAATCTGAAAGAAGGTGAGACTCTTGTTCTCGATATGAAAATGACAACCGAATCCAGAATTCTCGATGCAGTTGTTGTCAGTGCCGGAAAATATGAACAGAAACTTTCCGATGTCACCGTTTCGATGGAAGTCATTAAAGCTGATTTTATCAGGAATACCAATGTAAGCTCGCTTGAAGAGGGTTTGCAGAAAATCCCCGGATTGAATATTATGGACAAGCAGCCATCGATTCG
>RZYY01000529.1 GCA_009930115.1 Sphingobacteriia bacterium
GGGATAGAGTGTCATAAAATCTACTTTTCCTACCGGAAATGAGCTGCCGCTGGTCAGGGCAACACCAAGAAGTGAGCCTGCAGAAACAATACAATATCCCGGCACTTTTTCGTAAAAATACTTGAGCGCGTTCAGTGCTTCATTGCATTCCTGAATTTCGTCGAAAATAATAAGGGTCGTTTCTTCTTCTATTGATTTTCCGAAAACCAGCGACAGATTCCCGATTATTCTTTTCGCATCTCTTGTGCCTGTAAAAAACTGCTTTAATTCCGGCTGCTCCTCAAAATTAAAATAGGCAACCTGCTTGAATTGTTTTTTTCCGAATTCATTTAAAAGCCATGTTTTGCCTACCTGCCTTGCTCCCTGTAGGATTAATGGCTTGCGTTTTGGCTTATTCTGCCATTCAATTAATTGATTAATACTTCGACGAAAAATTTCCATAATCACGCAATTAATATGAAAAATGTGAATTCAATCACGTTATACTTACTAAGCATTGGCAAAGTTACACTTTTATAAATTGCTGCTAACATTTTGAATGTTGAAATTTTGCATGAAAACGCATTGATATTGTGCAAATTTTGTAAACAAAAAAGGCCATCCACAGCGGACGGCCTTTTTCGAAATGCAATTATCTTAGTGGAAAGAAAGAATTGATTTCTTAATGATAGCAACTGCTTCCATAATCTGATCTTCGGTAATGGTCAAAGGCGGAGCGAAGCGGATGATATGACCGTGGGTTGGTTTGGCGATCAGACCGTTTTCGGCCATTTTCAAACAAACGTCCCATGCTTCTTTTCCGTTCATAGGCTTAATGATCACGGCATTGAGCAGACCTTTACCTCGAACGAGTTCGATCATCGGGCTGTCGATTTTGCGGATTTCGTCACGGAAAACTTTTCCGAGTCTGTCGGCATTTTCGACCAGTTTTTCTTCTTTGATTACTTCGAGAGCTGCCATGGCAACGCGGGCTGCAATCGGGTTTCCACCAAAGGTTGAACCATGTTCGCCGGGTTTAATGG
>RZYY01000530.1 GCA_009930115.1 Sphingobacteriia bacterium
TTCAATGAACTTCATGAAGAATGTCTTCATTTCCTGCAGGCTGAACTGAATGAAAAAAACTATGCAAAAACCATCGTGATTACCCACCATGCACCAACTCTTCAGCATTATCCCTCCGACACCCTGCCCATGACAGTGAGTGGTGCTTTCGCTACCGAGTTGTCCGGCCTGATTGTAAAAAGTAATGCCGACTGCTGGATATACGGTCATCTGCACCACAATGTTCCTGATTACTACATCGGAAAAACAAAGATGCTCACCAACAGTATGGGTTTTGTGGAATTTGCCGAGCACACCACTTTTAAAAATGATAAGTTTGTGAAGATATGAACAATTCTTGATGAACATAAAAGCGGGTCTTAAAAAAATTAGAAAACAGCAAAGGAGTTTCGGGCAACTTTAATAAAGTAACACCATTGTCCGATTGAAAATGCGCATGACATTCCTCACCGCCGGCTGGCGGTGAGGAATCTACAATTAGTTTTCCGGACACTAATGGAAAAAATTATTCATTGAACGGGTAAATAGATTTTACGGACATTGTCTAAAAGACAATTAAAAATCACTTACCAAAAGCAATGAGAAAAAGAGGCTGTCTCAACAGGCTGCTTTATAAATGGAACATTGAAAATGCGGTCTGCTCTATCCCTTTTAAAAGTCTGATTTTCAACTTTTACCGCTATCCGACAGACCAAAGGCAAAAAAGCCTTGAAAATCCAAAAGCAACACTTTTGAGACAGCCTTATCTAAACAGGATTGCGCTAAAGCTTTTTCCCGATATAGAATACATAACCGTAAAACGCCTTGTACTTCCGGTACAGCTCCGCTTCGCGGCGTTCGTTGGCAATGAAGGCTTCGGCAGTAGCGTTTCCGGCGTATTTGGTCAGAAATGCTTTCTGAAGAGGAACCTGGGGAAGATAGAAATGATCGGTCCAGCAGGTTTCGGGCAAAATGAAAGTCGCCACGGGTATGTAGCCTGCTTGCTGGAATTGTGCAACTTTTCGGGGAATGGTATCAATCC
>RZYY01000531.1 GCA_009930115.1 Sphingobacteriia bacterium
ATTCAAAACCAGTCCCTTCATTAGCCACACTAATAAATTTGTCCAGATGTGGTATTTTTTCAAATTTATAGATTTCAGTGCCTGATTTTCCAATAATTTCAGCACGTGAAAGATGAACAAGTTCGCAAAATGCCGGATTACAATCAGTAATTCTAAAATCAATCACCTTTCCTTCATTATCGTAAACCAACGAGTGTATCGAAACCACATCATTCATTTCGTTGAAAAGTGTTCTGAATTTTTCTTCGCTGGCCAACAATGCTTCCTGTGCATTTTTTCGATCAGTAATGTCAGTAATAAACCCTTCGAGATAAGTGATATTTTTGTCAGGATCGGTTACCGGGCGTCCCTGTTCCCAAACCCAGCGAACATCACCGTGAATATCGATGATACGGTATTCTTCAGTAAATACTTTTTGTTCCGGTACTACCTGTTCCCATTGCGTATTGATTCGGGGCTGATCTTCGGGATGAATTATTTCGTTAAAAGCCAGTTCTTTGTTTTGCAGTAGCTGCTCGGGTTTGTAGCCTGTAATGCTTGTTATGCCCTCGCTCAGAAAATGCATAGTCCAGTCTTTGTCGTAAGCGCATCGATATACAAAGCCCGGCAAATTACTGATCATGGTTTGTAGCTGCCTTTCTTTTTTTAGTAGAGCTGTTTCTGCTAATTTTCTATCCGTGATGTCGAACTGAATGCCCTGCGAGCCCACCACTCTGTTACCAAAACCAAAAACAGGAGATTTTACAACCTGATAATATTTTCGTGTACCATCGGGCAGGTTGTACACTTCTTCGGTCTCGATAGATTTGCCGGTTTGCATTATTTGCTGATGGTGATCTTCTCCTTCGGGCAATGTGCTCTGAAAAAAGTCGGTCAATCCCGAAATTTTTCTGTCTTTACTAAGTTCGTATTTGTAAAGTTCATTTGCTGTTTTACCAATAATCTCTTCTGCTTTGAGTTTTTTCATTTTGCAGAAGAGATGCTGATAAAGTATAAAAATATTCACATAAAGATTCAAGA
>RZYY01000178.1 GCA_009930115.1 Sphingobacteriia bacterium
TTAGCTTTCATAACCGACAACCAATATAATGAACTCAGAAACCCAATTGAAGAAATCAGCAAACAGCTCAACGCCCTTCGCAACGCAGCCCTCAACCCTTAAACCCTCCACCCCTTCAACCCTTCAACCCTTCAACCCTTAAACTCTTAAACTCTTCAACTCTTCCCCCCTCCCCCCCTCCAAAAATCCTCCAGCTTGCGGAGAAGCAGCCTACAAAAACCACAGACTCTTTTCCGATTCCCCCGACAGCACTTTGTATTCAAACCACGGAAGTATTTTGGCAACCATTTCCGGATAGGCAATCGTTACCGGCAATTTGGCATGCTTTACGCTTCGCCAGTACAGAAAGCAGAAGTCATGCACCTGTTGGAATATTTTCCCGACGGTGTCTTCATCTTCAATCACCGTCTCGTCATTGCACCAGAGATTGATTTTGAGTGGCATAGGCATACTGGACAACTTATAATCGCCGTATGAATCGCGGTCGTTGATATACAACAGGTATTGTTGGTTAGCTACCCTGAAATACTCCCCGTTCAGCGGAAATCCGCTGCTATTCTCCTTAAAGCTTACAGCCAGGTTATTTGACCGGTGTTTGTTGATGCTGACGATGATCACAGGAATACTGACCTTAAGATTTTGTAGCATCTTTTCGATGGGCAGCAGTGCTTTCCTGCCCAATTTTCGGTAGAAATGGATAATGATCCTTTTCGCTTCACTGTTGGCTTCACTGTATTTCAACACTGCCTCTTCCACCTTGGCAGCCAGTCGTTCTGTCTCTTCAGCCCTGAAGCTGTCGAACTGCTGAAAGGTACCGTCGTTTTTAAAACAAAACGCCGATCCCATCCATGCTGTTTTATGCTTTTTCGATCGCGACATCCCAAACCCGATGATCAGTTCATCCTCGCCGGCACGTTCAAGTTTCCAGGGAATGCCCCCCAATTTGCCGATCATCGCTACTGCAAGGTTAGGAAGATAAAGCGAAATATTGTTTTTGCCAAGTTTTGACTGGTCAATATTTTGCAACGGGATGTTCCGCAAAAGCAACTCCTCCTTCACTTTGTAATAAAGTTTCCAGTTTTGCAAATCGTGTTCCCATTCTGTATATTGATTGATAAAAAAAGCGTGATAACACTGGCCGGGGATTAGCTGCATCGTTCGTATGCGTTGACTGATCTGTTGCAATATATCTGCTTTCCCGTCAAAGGCAATATCCAGTTCAGGGCGATAAATTACCGAAAGTTTTACAAACGATTTTAACCTGTTTTCTTTATTGTAGATATTGATGAAGCTGTTCTGCAAAGCTTTCATCCCGTCAGGATGATTTTGATCGTAAATGAAAAAGTAATTGATTGAACTGCCTGAAGGGAGTTTGTAGGGTCCATATTCCTTAAAACCTTCATATATGTTTTGTGAGGTATTGCCCTGTCCGAAAACCAGTTCTGTTTTTGTACTGTTAAGAATATATCTGTCGCTGTCATTCACTATTTTGAATTTTCCATGATGGGGAATGAGTTTCAGAAATTCCTCACTTTTAAGATGACTTTGGTAAAACCATTTCATTTCATCAAAAAATACTTTGTGCTTTTCTCTGTTTAATTTAGCAGGTATTTGTAAATCAAGGAAAGCAATCAGCTCTCTGTTAAGCAATGGGAATACCTCACTGGAATTATATTTTGCCTCCTCCGGTAATTTATCGTAAGAATATACCCTCCTGGAATAAATAACTTTCCTTGTCAGCTCCTGTCTGAACCCGGGTTGATTTTCGATCATCTGAAGGTTTTTTGATGCAACCCTTGAAATACCGTCATAAGAAATTAATAGTTCAGGATTGCCTGTAAATTTGTCAGTTTGTACACGAAGGCTGTATTTTTTGTAAATTCTAAATCCCTCTTCAATTTTGCTTCTGTCCCTAAACCAAAACTGCGTATCGTTCAGGAAGTTAGGAATCACTACATCTGCGGCAGGCGCCAAAAAATCTCTGATCAGTTTGGTGTAGTAAGCTCTGGCAATGGCAGGATGATCCTGAAGATTCAGTTTAACTGCTATTCCGTCCTTAATGACATCGAAATGAGTATATACATAAGTTGCAGGTTGCCCGTTGATGGTAAACTGATTCCTTACATTCTCAGGCAGATAGTGTAGCGGAAACCTTTGCGAGCATTGATCATCTGTAACTGTGAACCATATCTTGGTTTTCTCTGCTGCATGACTTAATGTCAGGATGTTGTAACAATAAGGTCTTACAGTTGCTTTTGTGCTTGTTGATGCTTTTGCATCAGTGAGCGTCGGAATAATTGCATTTTCTTTGAACATTTTTACATTGTTTTTAGTTAATAAAAATTCAGTTTATCAAATCTTCAATGTGCATCACATTTTTTTAATATATTGTTCTCTTTCACCCAGATATTAAACTCTTTTATTGGATAAAGAAATTTCCCTTTCTCACCTAATCTTATAAAGGGAAGTCCGTATTTATCTCTGCATCTTTTTAAAGTACCTTTTTTAATAGGAAGGATTTTCATTAATTTTACTGAGTCGTAGAAAGCATTTTCATCATTTGGTTTGTCTGCTAAACTTTTATCAGCATTTTGCTGCATAAGCTGTTCTTGTTTACCGATCATTTTCTCATCATATGGCTGGCTGTCCTTTTCCTTAAGTTCTTTTAGTTTATTTACCGGGGATGGTTGCGAGCTGACTTTTACAGCAGCACTATACATTTCCATCAATATGGATACAATCCTTGACAGTTCCTTATCTGCCATACTAATACACGTAATTGCTGTCATAATGTCATTATGTGCCGGCTCGTTATAGGGATCAATAAACTTTTTATACTCCCGGAGCAGAAGGATATAAATCGCGATAGCATTAAGCTTCACAAATTTGATAATCAGCAGGTCATTCTCATTGTGATCAATGCATGGAATAGCGGCATTAATAATTCGTTTCAGCCGGATCACATATTTATTAACAAACTGTTCTCTCAGTTTTTTACTGGAATATTTAGCCATTTGATCCAATATTGATGTCATGATGGCACTGACACTGTGTTTTATAAGAAAGGTATAGAAACTCACTTTGGCATCACGCCGGCTGAATGCTGAAAGTTGTTTTGTCAGTTCCTCAAATTTCTTATTTCGTCTTATAACTGTAAAACGTTTCCATTCATTTAATGTTAATGGCGTAATTTCTACACCGGTAATATTTTGCTTTTCAATAAGTTGTTTGAAAAATACCTGATGATTCGTTAATTTGAACAGGTCAATGGCTCTTATTATTTCGTCGTATTTTTCTGTATCATTGTTGTGTTTTAACCAAGGCATCAGATTATTAAAGGTTATGTCTTCCAAAGTTAAGAGAAATATTTTCATGAAAATATTTTTTATAAACGGGTATATCAACAAATATACCAAACAGAAAAAGGCTGTATTCAATCGCGAAAAGGAAATCAATTTTGCTTCTTCGTACCTGGTAATCAGGTTTTCTGTTTTGTACTTTTGGTTTCCTGCCCGATTGGTCAGACGGGAATCTAAAAGTATAAAATCCGGTTCATGATAACGAACCAGTCAATGCAAATATACCAAAAAAAGGCCACCCCTTTCGGGATGACCTTTGTCAGCCAATTCTGCCAGGTGCAGGTTAAGATCAGGCTACCATCACACTTCCTGCGTAGCTGCTTGTGGAAATCGAGTTACGCAGTTGTCCGTTGAGCACAGTGCCAAGTGACATGAAGGTAATATAACCATGTACAGTCTGCCCGCTGAAATCAGCAGGAACATTCACAATAACCTGTTCATCGGCCCGCACTCCTGCATTAAGCAGATATACAGCCTGACCAGAAACAGGATTATAAAGCACTACAAGCACAACATCGGTATCTTCAGCCTGATTGCTGCCGGAATTATTCGTCCAGCTTACCGATACTGCACCTGCTTGTTCTGACCCCAATGCCGGATTATGTGCACCTGGCAGATTACCCCTGCTCACCAGCGCCTTGGTGTAATCGATCACAAAATCGGGAAATTCACCCGTAAGCGCCTCGTGGTAGTTGTAACTGAAAGCTGCATTGAAAGCCGACATCTTAACGGCATAAGGTTTGAAACCGATCCTGATGTACTCGGTCATCGGCTGCAAAAACCTTATTACCGCAGCGAATTTCAACCGCTGGGTTGTTTGAAGACTCGTGTTGGGATTACTTACCTCAGCCGGCTTGATTCGCATGTAATCAATGCCATTCCAGTTGGCCCCAACAACGTTGCCCACTGTGCCGGAAAAACCACCGAGGATGCCTTTCTTTATTGTTCCCATGGCTTCCTCCTTTCATAAACAAAAATTAATTTTGTCATATAAATTTAATTTACCTTCCGGCAACGTGCCGGAATTGCACAGTCTTCATCAATTTCTTTGCTAATGGCCTGTGCCAAAACCCATGATAACCAATGACAGTTCCGTTTCGACAAAATACTGACATTTTTCATTTTTCAGTTACCAAAATGGTTTCATCGGTATGCATAAGTTTTACCCGTGTCAGTTCATATTTGTCCTGCAAATTCAACCAAATTACTTTATGTAACGTTTCCTTCCTTTTAACAACATTTCCGTTGCTGTTTAACCATTACTATATGGTTTCATTTACATCTGCCGCATTTCATTTTCGTATCAACCCTATACCTTCCCTATACCTTCCCTATGTCTGTAACAGATATATATACTGAAAATCAATCTTTTAACATGCGTTTACATAGAAAACACATAGAGCAGACCCGGTGTAGATAAATCCCTAACACCGAACACCAAATGCCAAAAAACAAGGAATCTCCGGTTCCGCAGCTTTTTGAGCATCCCGCACCGAAGATCGGGAGTAGCTTTTTCAAGCATCTTCATTGATCCTCTCCTTTTGAAAGCAAAGCGAAGCGAATAGAAAGACTTACTACGAATTAATCCCGAGGTTATAAAAACCTGTACAACACCGAAGCTCAGTACCCCGAACCCACCCCTCAACCCTTCAACCCTTCAACTATCCAACCCTTCAACCCTTAAACCCTTCAACCCTTCAACCACTCAACTCTTCAACTCTTCAACCCTTCAAC
>RZYY01000532.1 GCA_009930115.1 Sphingobacteriia bacterium
GAGATCATCGAAAAACTACTTTCCAGCGGTATCTGGCCTGTTATCCGACAGCGACCTTACGATGTCATAGCCA
This sequence comes from Sphingobacteriia bacterium, assembly GCA_009930115.1. Lineage (GTDB taxonomy): Bacteria > Bacteroidota > Bacteroidia > Bacteroidales > 4484-276 > RZYY01. The sequence goes on from RZYY01000532.1 coordinate 74, forward strand.
ACCCGGCTGATCATCCAAAAGCCATTTTCATTTCTGCTTTTGATACCAGCCCGCTGGCACCGGATTATGATTTTGTTGTAAACGGAAAATCTGAGGTTTTTCAGACGGGTATTGACGCACTGAAAAAGCTTACAAAAGGAATTATTCACCTTAACCTGAAAGGTGGAGCTGGTAAATCCAGTGTGTTTTCCGGGATAAAGAATGTTCAGGTCAATTACTTCAGAGGCCCACACCCGGCTGGTAATGTTGGTGTACAAATCAATAAACTCGATCCTGTTAATAAAGGTGAAGTAGTTTGGCACTTACGTCCACAGGAAGTAATTACCATTGGCAGGTTGTTCAATGAAGGGCGCTATAATGCTGAAAAAATCGTTGCTTTGACCGGCTCCGAAGTTCTTCAGCCAACATATATCAGGACAAAAGTGGGGGCTGTTATCACCGAAATCATCAGGGATAACATAAAAGAAGGTAAAGTACGGTTTATCAGTGGAAACCCGTTAACCGGTACCAAAATTGACAAACATGGCTTCATTGGTTTTTATGATTCACAAATAACCGTGCTTCCCGAGGGAGATTATCATGAGATGTTTGGATGGGCTTTACCAGGTTTTAAAAAGTTTAGCTATTCCAGGACTTTCTTTTCGTGGCTTCATCCCAAAAGCAGAAAGTACCGGCTCGACACCAATTTTCATGGCGGCCGTCGGGCATTGGTTATGACTGGTGAGATGGAAAAGGTTTTTCCTTTCGATATTTATCCCATGCAGCTTATCAAAGCAATCATAACCGAAGATGTGGAAGCTATGGAAAACCTCGGTATTTACGAAGTGGCAGAAGAAGATTTTGCACTTGTTGAATACATTGATACCTCAAAAACCGAAATCCAGGCATTGGTGCGTAAGGGTTTGGATTTGATGAGAAAAGAAATGAGTTAACATTAAATAAATC
>RZYY01000533.1 GCA_009930115.1 Sphingobacteriia bacterium
GGATTGTCGTTTGTATTCGCCGATGATAACTGCCATAATTTCTGGCCCGTGCTGTCGCCTGATGGCAATACCCTTTACTTCTCTTCAACGCGAGATGGAGATCATTACGAAATTTATAAAGTAGCGGTCGATGGCACTTCAGATTTGATGCGTCTCACCTTCTCAGAAGGGAATAAACTCTATCCTGCAGTAAGTCCTGATGGAACGAAAATCGTTTTTCAGCAAGGAAATTATGGCCAGGAGGCTGAAATATACATTATGAATAATGATGGCAGCGGTTTGGTAAGGCTGACGGATAACAACCGACACGACGGGTTTCCAAATTTTTCACCCGACGGTAATACAATCATTTTTGAAGGTTGGGATGATTCGGACTATCCGGAGATATTTACAATGAATGTTGATGGCACTAACAGAATACAAATCACCAATGAGCCCGGCGCAACCTGGCAAAGTGCCCCATTATATAATCCCGATGGCTCAAAAATATATTACAGCGCAGCATTTAATGCTGATAATCATTATGTTATGATGAACCCAGATGGTTCTGACCCTGTCAATATAACAGAGCCAAATACCTTTGGCAATTCAGATTGGGCATTGCATTTTCATCCGGAGGGTTTAAAAATTATCTTCTTCACTACCCAATGGAAAGGTTATAATAACGGTTGTGATCTCATTATTGCTGATCCTGACGGATCGAACTGGAACAAAATAACGGAAGCAGCCGATGGTGAGTATTATTATGGAGGGGTATTTCATCCCTCGAATGGAAAAATATACTACGCAAACAATTCAGGAACAGGCGGTACGTATGCCATTTATAAAATGGAAATCGATGGCAACGAAAAGGAAAAAATTTCGGATTGTGTACCGTTTGGCATCGGGGAAGAAACAAACCCTTCAGTAAATGTTTATCCAAACCCTGCCAAAGATTGGTTGTACATTGACTATCCATCGGATATAACCGTGAAAATTTATACACCGGAAGGAAAAATAATACGAACAAATCACGGT
>RZYY01000534.1 GCA_009930115.1 Sphingobacteriia bacterium
AAGTTACACACAATGGAACAAATAAAAAAATACTTTCCCGAATTGGATGCCAGTCAAATATCGCAGTTCGAAGCTTTATATGATTTGTATCTCGATTGGAATTCGAAAATAAATGTGATTTCACGTAAAGATATTGAAAATCTCTATGAACATCATGTGCTTCATTCACTGGCTATTGCGCAGGTTATAAGGTTTAAGCCAGGCACTACAATTCTCGATGTGGGCACTGGTGGAGGATTTCCGGGTGTGCCATTGGCCATTATGTTTCCTGAGGTAAAATTTACGCTGATCGATTCGATTGGGAAAAAAATTAAGGTTGGAACCGAGGTTTCGAATGCTATCGGATTAAAAAACATAGTGTTCAAACATGAGCGTGTGCAGGAAGAGAAAGCAAAGTATGATTTTGTGGTGAGTCGTGCTGTAATGCCGCTCGACGATTTGGTAAAGCTGGTAAAAAAGAACATTGCACCAAAATCACAAAATGCTATGCCCAACGGACTTATTTGCCTGAAAGGAGGTGAATTACAGCATGAAATTCTACCGTATAAAAATATTGCCGACACTTATGAAATCAGTGATTATTTCAGTCAGGAGTTTTTTAAAACCAAGAAAGTGGTTTATGTACCATTGTAACGATATGTTCAGAAGAAAAAAATCATAATAACAGGTTTTATAATGACAATTAAAACATTTACATTCAGTCCTTTTCAGGAAAATACATATTTAGTTTTTGACGAAACACTTGAAGCAGTATTGATTGATGCAGGTTGTTTTAACGAAAGTGAACAACTTCAGTTGAAAAACTATATTCAGGAAAATAATCTGATATTGAAACGTTTGCTTAACACACATTTGCATCTCGATCATCAGTTTGGAAACCGTTTTGTAACAGAAACTTATGGCCTGAAACCTGAAGCAGCAAAAGAAGATGAATTTCTGATTGCCAAAATGCTGACACAAGCCCGAATGTTTGGTTTTCCATTTAGTGGAGAAGCTCAGGAACTGGGTGCGTATAT
>RZYY01000535.1 GCA_009930115.1 Sphingobacteriia bacterium
CCTGTTCCGCTTGGAGTGCTTTTGTAAATCTGCTGATTTTTCCAATCGATATAGAAAACTGAAGCTTCGATATACAATTTCTTATTGAGCAGGTCGGTTTTTACGCCAAGTTCATAATTCCAGCTGAATTCAGGATCGAAAGTCAGATCTTCGGGACGTTCGAAAGTGGAATTAAACCCTCCGGTTTTGTAACCTTTTGAAACGAGTGCATACAGGTTTGTATTTCCCATTTGGTAATTGACCGAGATTTTGGGTAAAATCTGTAACGATGCAAGTGGCTGATAAACAGTGTCGGCCAAATTTGTGCTGTTTTGATTCACGGTTCGATCAAACACATAACTCATTTTGTCGAGTTCGGTATCGATGCGTACACCTGCACTTATATTCATATTTTTTACCGGAAAGTCATGAAGCGTTGATTGATGAAACAGCGCCGCACCACTAATATTATGGTCGTATTTTTTTAGTGTGGACGATTTTTGTTTGTAAATATCCACATTCACATCGTTGTAAAATTGTTGCACAAAACCATAAGCACCAAAAAGCCACTGATATTTTTTGTCAGGTTTCGACTGAATGGTTAGTTCCTGCGAAAGCATATTCTGATGCTGGTTCTGAACCACAAAATAAAGTGAATCAGCACTAAAATCCTGATCGATAAACTGTTTGTCGTTCAGATGCTGGTACGAAGTAGTGGCGCGCAGATCGAATTTCTCAGCATTGTATTTCAGCAGCAAAGCATCCGAAATCAACAAGCGGTTGTAGCCACTCGGTTGATTGTAGTTGATGGCAGCAACCGAATCTTTTGCCGAAAAATATTGTGCATAAGGATATCCGCCCTGTTTGCTGTTTTCAAAACTAAAAATGTTTTCAATTGATAATTTGTCGATTATCATCCAAATCAGGCGATTGCGCAATCCGTACGAATCGAGCACATCTACCTGTTTGTTCAGGAAATCATTGCCATAAAAGCCATCGTTATGACGATAATTTGCTGCCAGCGACCACGCAAAGC
>RZYY01000536.1 GCA_009930115.1 Sphingobacteriia bacterium
TCTGTATTCCAAACTGCCATGAGGGAGCATTGCAAATTATTGATGGAAAGGCACGGCTGGTCAGTGACTTAATGTGTGACGGGTTAGGTGCCTGCATTGGATATTGTTCGTTGGGAGCCATTACCGTGGAAGAGCGGGAAGCGGAACCTTATGATGAGGTGAAAGTGATTTCCGGAATGGTTTCAAAGGGTGAAAATACGATTTTTGCGCATCTGAAACATTTAAAAGATCATAAAGAGTTTGGTTTTTTAAAACAAGGACTTCGCTACCTGGAGGAAAACAGAAGTTCATTGCGTTTTAATCCCGATCCGATGTTAAAGCGAATTATTGAAGAAGATCCTGCTGAGCGGGTATCACAAACTGAAGCCCAGCAAACTCTAATTCAGGAAAGCGTATGGGGTAGCGGGTGTCCCGGCCTGGCTGCTGTCGATTTTTCAAATCTGATATTATCACCTGATCTGCCACCGGAAAAACCTGCAAATTTGTCTTCCACATTAACACACTGGCCAGTTCAGTTGCATCTCCTCAATCCCGATTCTTCCCATTTCAGACGCACCGACCTGCTTATTGCAGCCGATTGTACCGCGTATACTACGGGCACGTTTCACAGCGACTATCTGAAAGGGAAAACCCTGGCTATCGCTTGTCCGAAACTCGATTCCGGCCTGGATAGTTATATCGGTAAAATTCGCCGGCTGATCGATGAGGCAGAAGTAAATACCATAACAGTTCTTCTGATGGAAGTACCCTGCTGTGGCGGTTTGTTGGAAATTATCCGGCGCTCAATGGTACAGGCAAAACGAAAAATTCCGGTGAAGGTGATAGTTATTGACATCCACGGTGTGCAGCAAAGTGAAGAATGGATGATGTTTTAACCCGTATCTGCGTATAGCCTGAAAAGGCTGTGTGCGCTTGTTTATTCATAGTCAAAACTGCTTCCTCCCAGAAATTCTTTCATAAGCGAAGTGGGAGGTATTTCTTCTGTAGATATAGGAATAAAATAACTAAAAAA
>RZYY01000045.1 GCA_009930115.1 Sphingobacteriia bacterium
GGGCAATGATGAACGAAACCGTGAAAGCCACAATAGCTGTAAGAAACCATCCGCCGATAACTGAGAAAACACCCTGTACGCGATAAACCGCGCTGTCACGGCCCCATGCCCGGTCGGCAAGTGAGGTCCCCATGGCAACCATAAAAGTTACATAGGTGGTTGACAAAGGCAATTTTAACGAAGTGCCCAAAGCAATGAGTGCTGCTGCTACTACCAGATTAACCGATGCTCTTATTACGTCAAATGATGCGGCATCTTTCGACTGACCCGATTTTTTTATGCTTTTTGGAATCTGAAAACGCTTGTCAATTCTGCTTTTGATAAGATCAGGAATTATCCCCGAAAATGTTTTGCTAAGCGCCATTGAGCTTCTTACAATAGCTCTTGAAAGTGGTGAGGCACCAAAACGCTCTTCACCTGTATTTTGCCTTGATAAATCCACAGAAGTTGCTACTACCGAACGGGCTTTTTTTGAAAACCACAGGGTAATCACCATGACTATGCCTGCCGAAAGCAAATAGATAGTGCTGGTATGAATGGGGTGCGAGAGCGATCCCATAAAGAATGTATCAGGTGAGGCTCCGGGTGTGGCGACAAAACTTTTGTAAGATTCAAAACCGGCCAGCGGAACACCGATAAAATTAACCAGATCGTTTCCGGCAAAAGCAAAAGCAAGAGCAAATGTTCCAAACAACACGATCACTTTTGGAATGCTGACGTTGAAAAGCCAGTGAAGAAGCTGGAGTAAAGCAGTCCAGGCGATAAATCCGTAAACAATAATGTGAAAAGTATGCGTTTCGAGCCATTGAGCCATTCCTTCGGTAATGAAGGAAGCTCCTTTTGCTCCTTTAATTATCATGAAAAAAGTTATTGTGGTGATTGCAAGCCCGCCAAAAATTGAGCCGTAATACCTGAGCGTTTTTTCATACGAAAAGGTAAAAATCAATCTTGCAAAGTATTGAACAATGGCTCCTATTGTGAAAGAGATAATGACAGAAAGTAAAATTCCGGAAATAATGGCAAGTGCTTTGGCTGAATTGATGTATTTGCCCAGTTCAGCCAGACTTTCTGACGACGCATAGATTTTAATTACAGAAACTGCAACAGCAGATCCAAGTAGTTCAAAAACAATAGAAACCGTGGTAGAGGTAGGTAATCCAAAGGTATTGAACAGGTCGAGCAAAATAATGTCTGTAACCATTACAGCAAGGAAGATTACCATAATTTCGGAAAAGGTAAACTCTCCCGGATGAAAAATTCCACTACGTGCGACTTCCATCAAACCGCTAGAGAAAGTTGCTCCAATGGCGACTCCCACACTTGCAATAATCATTATTACATACATGGGAGCTACTTTACTGCCTATCGCCGAATTTAAAAAATTTACGGCATCATTGCTTACACCAACTATCAGGTCGGAGATAGCAAATGCGATAAGTACAATGACAATAATTAAATAGATGTCCATTTCACTTTTTGATATTTATTGTTTTTATTTTACCGAGTAAAGCGCAAAATTGATATTGTAAATGTAATCGCCTGCTTTTTCGAGCAGGCCTACCAGCTCATTATAAATAATTCCGGTTTGGTAAGGATACTCATTTTGTTTTAATCCATCAATATAAATTTTCTTTAAATCATTTCGCAAGGTGTTGATATCCTGCTCAGTACTTTTAATTTGGTCGAGCTTGGTTTGCCCAAAATTGGCATTCAGGTTTTCGTTCATCATAACGAGAGCTTTTTCAATCAAATTCATCAATTGATCGAGACTTCTTCGTAATTCTGGTGTGAACCATGCTGCAGATTCATTTTTTCGCAGGATTGTCAGTGACATCTGAAAGCACATATCCGCTATATTTTCGAGATTGTCAATGATTTTGAGAAGTGTTCTGAGCCGGTGAGAACCTTTTTCGCTGAGGTTGCTCTGAAACATTTTTGTTATGAAATTCGCAATGGTAATATTAAGGTTATCAATACCATTTTCCAGTTTGTTGATTTCCTGAATTTTTTTCCTGAATTTCTTTTCATTTTTCTCATTTAGCAAATCCGGGATCATTCTGAAAAACCGTAAAGTATGTAACCCCATCTGGGAAACTTCCATTTTCACCTGAACGACTGATATTTCGGATACTGAGATCATTCCGGTATCGATAAATTTTAGCTCAAAATCTTCCTTGCTGCTACCGTTGGGCAAAACCTTATAACAGAAATCCTTGAAATAGTTGAAAAAGAGCATTAACAGCAAAGTGTTTATCACGTTGAAGGAAGTGTGAAAAATGGCAATGCCAACAGGAATGATGGTTTCTGCTGATTTTCCGCTAAAGGATTGAATCAGGGTTATTGATTCTTCGATGGCAAGATAATAAAAATCAAACAAAATGAAAGCCCATAGTGCGCCAAAAACATTAAAGAAAAGATGTGCCAGAGCGGTACGTTTTGCAGTACGGTTGGCAATCAAAGAGGCTATTATAGCGGTTATGGTTGTGCCAATGTTTTCACCAATTACCATTGCAAGCGCATCGTCAAGCGACAGCCAGCCCTGGGCAGCAAGCACCATCGTCAATGCGGTTGTTGCACTTGATGATTGAAAAATTGTTGTAATAGCAATGCCGGCAAAGATGAAAACAATTGTATTGATAATTCTGTACTTACTAAGGGCATGCAAACCCTGAAAGATGCCGGATGTTTCGTCAATTTGAGGAATGTGCTGTTTGAAAAGAAAAATTCCGATAAACAGAATGGCAAAACCGATGATAAATTCAGCGCGGAAACGATTGAGATTTTTTGAAGACAGCAGCCAGGGAATGGAAAGCCCTGTGAGCGGAAGAATGATCATGTAAAAGTCAAAGCCGCTGTTGATACCTGCAAGGCTTATAATCCATGCGGTTACAGTGGTTCCGATGTTGGCACCAAACACAATTCCGAGGGAAGTATTGAAGGAAATAAGACCGGCATTGACAAAGCTTATCAGCATAACTGTCACGGCAGATGAAGATTGAACTGTTGCAGTCAGCAATGTGCCAGCCAGAATTCCTTTACGTGGAGAGGAGATGTTTCGGTTAAGCCAGTTTCGGATGTTGGTTCCGGCCATCTTTTGCAGTGATTCACTCATGACTTTCATGCCATACAGAAACAGTCCAATGGCACCAATCAGAGTAAGTATTTGTATTACAGCATTAAAAATCACTGCCATATAATTACCACGAGTCAGGTTAGTTTTCTATTAAAAACATGCAAAATACCATATTTTTCGGCTACTGATTATTTATTGAAGGTAAAATTTAACAATTAATTAACCTTACAACGGACTTTAAATTCTTTACCCCTGAACTATCAGCCAGGTAATGTAGGAAAAATAAATCATCATCATGATAATTCCTTCTGCTCGCGTAATTTGTCTGCCTTTACCAACAATGACAAAGAAAAAAACCGCAACATTTGAAACCGCCATTATTGTTACGTCCAGATTGAGGTGTGAGGAATAGGTGAGGGGAGTAATTATTGCACTTATGCCAAGAACCAGGAACACGTTAACGATATTTGAGCCCAGTGCATTTCCCAGCGCAATGCCGGAATTTTTTTTCAGGGCAGCAATGATTGAAGTTACTAATTCCGGCAATGAGGTAGCTACAGCGACAATTGTAATGCCCACAATAGCTTCACTCAACCCGAAACGCATCATTAGTTGATTAATTCCTTCAATCACCCAGCTTCCTCCAAAATAAAGCCCGATAATTCCTAAGCTAATATAAACAACTGATTTAATTACAGATAGTTCTTTTATTTCGGCTGTTTCCTGTACTACTTCTTTTTTCGAAAAATTCCAGGAAAACATCAGGAAACCGAAGAAGAGCAGGAACAGAATTATTCCTTCGCTACGATTGATCGACGCTATTGAGGCTTCAGGAGAAAAACTTATCCATGCAAAAAAGGCAAGAAGAAGTGCTGACATCAGGCTTATTGGCAAAAAACTGCTGAGTGTTTTACGGTCGGGAATGATCGGGAAAAAAGCAGCAGCAACCCCGATTACCAGCAAAGTATTCATAATATTGCTCCCGATCACATTGGCAATCGCCAGATCAGTTTTTTGTTCAATGCTCGCAAATACATTGATGATTAATTCTGGTAAAGAGGTGCCTACTGCGACAATGGTAAATCCGATAATGGCAGAGGACATTTTCAATTTTTTTCCCAGCGATGCTGCTCCTTCCACGAGAAAATTAGCACCGACTATGAGAATAAAAAAACCAGCTATAAGAATAAGATAGGTAAAAAGCATGCTGTTCAAATCCTTAGTAACGCTGGCCAAAAATTTTACTTCCCACCCGTATCATCGTGCTGCCTTCTTCAATGGCTATCTGGTAATCGCCTGACATTCCCATGGAGATTTCGCGAAAATCGGGTGCATCAGCAAACCATTTTTCCTTTAAGTGTTGGAATATTGCCCGAAGGTGAGCAAATTCCCGCTTTACCTGTGTGAAATCTTCAGTGAAAGTAGCCATTCCCATTACTCCGCAGATGCTAATACTTTGAAAGGATTTGAACGAACTGTTAGTTAACAATTCTTCTGCTTCCTTCATGTCAAGCCCAAATTTGGTTTCTTCCTCGGCAATGTGAAATTGCAGTAAACAGGGAATTATCCGGTTAATTTGCATAGCTTGTTTGTTTATCTCCTGCAGTATTTTCATCCGGTCAACTGATTCGATCATGGAAACAAAAGGCGTAATGTACTTTACTTTATTTGTTTGCAGGTGTCCGATAAAATGCCATTGAATATCTGCCGGCAATTCGGGTTGTTTTGCAATGAGTTCCTGGGCTTTGTTCTCACCAAACACCCGCTGACCGGCCTGGTAGGCTTCCATGATTTCGGGTAATCCTTTGGTTTTTGAAACAGCTACCAGTTTTACATTTTCCGGGATTTCTGCTTTAATCCTGTTTAAATTTTCAGCAATATTTGACACAGCTTCTTTTTTTTTGCAAAGTTAATTAGTTTGCCTGTAAAACGGGAGTATTTTCAGGTAATTTTTATCAAATCTGCTTTTTCATTTCAGGTAACTGAAGTAAAGCGATCAGGGAAAAAAACGGTTTGTCTGCCTGCAAACATCATTAAATATGATGAACTGTTATAATCTCTGGATCAGAGAAATATTTAATCTGGAATTATTCAAGAAGGTTACCTGCGTCAGATGTGAATTGTAAACTGAATTAAGAGATGATTTATCATCAAATCCATTTTACAAGCGAAAAGTCCTGACGATGAGGGACAAGCTCATGTTTTGGGAATACCCTGAAGCCGTAATTAAAGGTACCTGCATGTGAAAGTGGTATATCGACAGAATATCTTGCATGGCTGTTAATTACTTCGAGAGGTATCATTTCCCTGGTAAACAGGATTTTCCTGACTCCGGAGATATCTTTAACCGAGAAGATTATTTCAACTCCCAGGTGTTTTGGAGAAATTCCGTTGGTGTAAAGAGTTACCTCTGCCGAAAAGTTATCTTCAAGGTAGATTTTGTTGTTGGAGTCCGAGATCATAAGTTTTTCCAGCTTTATTTCGTGCCATTTAGATTTGATTTCCTGTTTCCATCTGGCATAATCATCAGCAGGTTTATAATTGTTTTTGCCAATCATCACAGTTCTTTTTATCAGCTTGCTGTAGAACTTTTGCTGATAATCCTCGAGCATTCGTTTCATTGTAAAATGAGGAGCAATGTCTGACACGGTGTTTTTGATGTATTGAATCCATCTGACGGGAATGCCATCTTTGTCTGTGTCGTAATAAAGCGGGAGAATATGGTCTTCAAAAACATTATACATTATTTCGGCATCGAGTTCATCCTGAAATTGTTGATTGGCGTAGGTTCGTGCTTCTTCAATGGCAAAGCCGGCACCTTCTTTAAAACCTTCGGCCCACCAACCGTCGAGTACCGAAAAATTAACTACTCCGTTCATGACTGCTTTCTCACCGCTGGTGCCTGATGCTTCCAACGGACGCGTCGGAGTGTTGAGCCAAACATCAACGCCCGGGATTAGCGTATGAGCAAGCTCCAGATCGTAGTTTTCAACAAAAATTATTTTTCCTGTAAAAGCTTTGGCTTTGGATATTTCGATGATTTTTTTTATCAATTCCTGGCCTTGTGTATCATTGGGGTGTGCTTTTCCGGCGTAGATAAACTGGATTGGTTTTCCGCTGATATTGACAAGGTTTTCAAGACGTTCAAGATTGGAGAACAGCAGTTTGGCTCTTTTGTAGGTAGCAAACCTGCGGGCAAATCCAATGGTTAGTGCCTGGTCATCAAGTGATTCGATGGTGTCGAGAATTAGCTTTGGATTTTCCTGACGCCTGGTCATTTCCTCGCGAAGCCTTACTTTGAGGTAGGTGATCAGCTCTTTTTTCAATTTTTTTCGGGAGTCCCATACGGTTTTGTCGTCCACTTCGTGTATGAGCTTCCACATATCGAAATTGGTTTGTTTTTGCTTATAATCTTCCCCAAAGATTTTTTTATAAAGCTGTTTCCATGGTTTTGAGGCCCATGTTGGAAGGTGTACGCCGTTGGTAACATACCCGATATGCAGTTCGGAAGGGTAATAGCCATCATAAAGCTTGGCGAACATTTCCTGGGAAACACGTCCGTGTATTCTGCTGACACCATTGATTTCCTGGGAAAGTTTGGCAGCAAGCACGCTCATCGAAAATTTAGAGTCGTGTTCATTTTCAATAAATTTACCCAGGTTCATAAATTCTTCCCAGGTCAGGTTAAGGCGTTCAGGGTAATGCGGGAAATAGGTACGCAGCAAGTCTTCACTGAAGACATCATGTCCGGCAGGAACTGGCGTGTGGGTTGTGAAGAGGGTAGAGGAACGTACGATTTCCAATGCCTGAAGGTAAGAAAGTTTTTCCTGTTGAATGAGATATCTGAGGCGCTCAAGACCAATAAAAGCAGAATGCCCCTCATTACTGTGATAAATAGTCGGTTGTATGCCTAATGCATAAAGCATTCTGATACCTCCGACACCAAGTACAATTTCCTGCTTGAGTCGGTTTTCAGAATCGCCTCCGTAAAGCTGATGAGTGATTTTTTTGTCATTTTCTTCATTGTCGGAAAAATCTGTATCAAGCAGATAAAGAGGTATGCGCCCTACGTTGCATCGCCAAACTCTTACATAGAGTATCCTTCCCGGCAGACCAATCCTGATTTGCATTTGTTTGCCTTCATCGTCCATTACCCGTTCCAAGGGCAGTTGGGAAAACTTCTGTGGTAAATACTCGGCAACCTGATCTCCGAAAGCTGAGATGCTTTGCTGAAAATACCCGTATTTGTAAATTATTCCGACAGCAACAATATTTTCGTTCGAATCACTGGCCTCTTTTAAATAATCACCTGCAAGAACCCCAAGTCCACCTGAATAAATTTTCAGGGACTGATGGAGTCCGTATTCCATGCTGAAGTATGCAATCCGGGCATCTGGTCTGTTTTTTGCTTCAGCCATGTAATTTTTAAATTTTTCGTAGGTTTCGGTGTATTTTTCGTAAAACACCTTGTCATTTTCCAGTTTTCTCCATTGCTCAATACTCAACGAATCAAGCAGAGCGATGGGATTTTGTCCTACTGCTTTCCATTTTTCCGGATCAATGGTTTCGAACATATCAGTTGCCTTGAAATTCCATGACCACCATAGGTTCAGTGAAATCTCATGCAACCCCTTTAATTTTTCCGGAATTTTTGGTTCAATTACTACTCTTTTCCAAACAGGTGCATCCTGATACTGGGTTTCTGTAAGCTTAATTTTTCGCTTGACAGGTGCTTTCATTGGAAATGTTTCCACTCTGTTGGCCACTTTTCCGAGAGCAATTTCATACAAATCGGAATAATAGCGGATAAAATCCTGCCAATCAGTTTTGCGGGCAATAGAAGAAGCATTTTCCCTGATTCTTTCGAGTTTTTCTTCAGAAAATGTCATTACTTCCCTGACAATCCTGCTCAGATTATTTACCACCTGCACATCGTCATCATCTGGTCTGTTGATAACATAGACAGAAGGATGTTCTTCAGGAAATTCATCGTTCACCCATTGTCCGAATCCGGCCTGAAGTGTTGTCACTGTTGGAACCCTGAAAGCAACACTTTCGAGAGGAGTATAACCCCATGGTTCATAATAGGAAGGAAATACCGACAGATCGAATCCCGGCAGTAAATCATAGTAGGAAAGGTTGAATATCCCGTCATCACCGTTGAGATAAGCGGGAACAAAAACGATCATCACCTTAGAGGATGGTTCATTGGTGAATCCCGAATTTTTAATTTCTTTCAGTATAGCATCATGATCCGGATGGTAAAGGCCATGCGTAAGAAATTCACCAGAAGTGGGATGTTTAAAATCGGGTGCTGCAAGTCTTTCCAGAAGCTCATTACGCGGTCCGGTATGATTTGCCGGAATTTTAACAAAAGCGACTACCTGCCTGTCGGGGTTGTCGGATATTACCTTTCCGGTAGCATTGATGAAAAGATTAATTCCTTTGTTTCTGAACTCGTATCGTCCACTGGTGATGGTAAAAAATGCGTTTTCTTCTATCTTTTTGTTGAATAGAGCTTCAGTTACTTCTTTAATTCGCTGTCTTGCTATCTGGCGCTTGATTTTAAATTCTTTTTCGCTGAGAAATAGTGAAGACGAAAACCCATTGGGTGTAATGACATCTGCTTTCTTTTTTAGTAATTTATCAGTTTCAATGGCTGTGATTGCGCTCACAGTCGAAAATGCATCAGCATTTAAAGCACTTTTCTTTTCAAGCGAAAAACGGGATACAATTCCCAGTTTCCGGGCCATCTCTTCCCCATCATACTCGTTGATTTTTCCGTATAATGGGAGCCCGTTACCAGAAATTGAGCGTCCTATGGTTGTGGCATGTGTGGTGAAAGTGGTGGCTACCTGCGGGAGAAACTCATTGAGGTACAGAATCCCCGATCCTGTCATCCATTCATGGAAATGAGCAACAATTCTGTCAGTATAATACAGGTAGTGATTGTAAAAGCTTTCGATGACTTTTCCAACTGCATATCCAAACATGGCAGGTTCAATGTAGTCCCATTGTCCGCTGATTGAGTCGAGCTGATAGCGTTCCCAGAGTTTGGCAAAAATCTTATCTTTTTCGGGAAATAAATTGGTGAAATCAATCAAAATAGCAATCGGATTGCTTTCGATGTTCCAACGTCCGATGCGTACAAACAATCCGGATTGAAAAGCAACTTCGCGCCAATCGGCAAAAAGGGATTTATCTTCAGTAAAACTTGGATTTTTCTTGGTTTCCTTCCAGACATCAGGGCCAATCGTAATGTATTGATCGCCAAATTCTTCTTTCATCAGAGGTGCTTTGGTGGACAATACGGTGTAAATTCCACCAATCATATTACAGATTTCCCAACTGGTTTCAAATACATAGTTTGGTTTCAAAGATCTTTCTTCATTCATATCGTTTAAATAAAAATTTAGGGCGCCAAAGATAGAAAAAACAAATTTTGAGACTTGTTTATGAAAGCAATTGCAAGCAGGAGGATCAGTTTCTTAACGGCTGATATTGTGTGAGGTAACGCTATGAAATTGAAGCAACCGTTGGCTGCTGATAATTTTTGATAATTTTCCATTGCCGTAATTTGTGATAAAATGCCTGATGTTTAATCAAACTTCATAAGCAGCGGTAATTTCACACGGTAACAAAAGGATAGACTTCAAAGAAATTAAAAAGAAAATCAGGCAAAAGGATTATTTTTGTTTCTGATAAAAAATTCTGATTATGAAGCGCTTAATAATGATTATGTCAGTAATGATTTTGTGCCAAGTGGCTAAAACAGCAGAAGTTACCATCATCATTACTTCGATACCTGATAATACGCCATTACAGGATCATATCTACATTGCCGGGAACTTCAACGGATGGGCACCGGGAAATCCGGATTTCATACTTATTAACAATACCAATGAGCTCCCGGAAATTACCCTGACAGGTTCCGGAACAATCGAATTTAAATTCACACGGGGAAGCTGGGAAACTGTTGAAGGCAATGAAAACGGAGGATTTTTGCCCAACCGTCAGTTTGTGTTTGGCGCTGTTGATACGCTATTTTTAACCATTTTAACCTGGGAAGATACTGGCAATGGAGTTTCGACGGCTGCTGAAAATGTCAGCATTATGGATGATGCATTCTATATGCCTCAGCTTGACAGATACCGGCGCATCTGGCTTTATCTGCCTCCCGGTTATGAAACCTCGGGGAAATCTTACCCGGTTCTCTACATGCATGATGGTCAGAATCTTTTTGATAATGCTACATCTTTTGCCGGCGAATGGGAAGTGGATGAAACATTGAATACTTTTCACGAAAATGGAAAAGAAGTGCCCATTGTTGTTGGGATTGAAAACGGTGGTGAACACCGTATTGCAGAATATACACCCTGGGTAAATCCCCAATATGGTGGAGGTGATGGTGACCAATATTCCGGATTTATTGCTGAAACCCTCAAACCTTACATTGACTCAAATTACCGGACGAAACCAGAAAGAGAGCACACCGGCGTTATGGGCAGCTCACTGGGCGGCTTGATTTCTCACTACATTGTTTTAAAATATCAGCATATTTTCAGCAAAGCAGGAGTTTTTTCTCCTTCGTTCTGGTTCAGCGATTCAAGTTATACTTATGCATTTGAAACGGGGAAAATGCAACCAATAAACTATTACATGATGGGAGGGACGAACGAAAATGCGGGTCTGGAAGATGAAATGCAATTGATGATGGATACAATGATTGCTGCAGGTTTTGATTCCTCCGGATTGCATTTAAAAATTGTACCTGGTGGACAGCATAATGAGAGTTTGTGGCGTTCACAGTTCGCTGAAGCATGGCAATGGCTGTTTCTTGATGGGGCTTCATCGGTAACTGGTTTTGAAATATCCGGACCAGTGAATATCAGAATTTCAGAAGGAAAATTAATTCTTGAAAGTAACAGTCCTCAACCAGATAATTCCCGGTTGTTGATTGATTTGTATTCACTCGCAGGCCAGCGGGTAATGCGTGCAAGGCTTTCTTTTGGTGAATTTGTTGTATTACCCGAAACCCTTCATGGCATCTTTGTCGTTCACATCATGGGTAAAGGAATACAATCCGGTAAAAAGATTTTTATAAACTGAGTCAAACCACGCCGGAATTACTTTTCCAAAACTAAATATTCCCAGGGCTTAAGAGAAATCTGATGATCCGCATTAAGCACCTGTTGACTTTTCGTAAAAACATTGGTGTAGCTTCCGGAAAACGATTCGCCCTGAAGCTGGGTTTCAATATTGTTTTCCGAGAGATTGAGAACAACCAGTACACTTTTTCCTTCTTTTTCCCTGATGAAGGCAAAAACGGCTTCATCCTTGCTTGTGTAAATTCTCGACAGTTCTCCCCCGAATTGTCCGTTCCACAGCGCCGGATTCCTTTTTTTCAGGGTAAGCAGTGTGCGGTAAAATTCCTGCAAAGGAATGTCTTTCCAGTCAACCACGTCTTTATCAAAAAATTCAAGACGTTTGTTCATTGCTGCTTCCTGTCCTGTATAAATAAGTGGCATTCCGGGAGCTGTGGCCATCAGCACAAAGAAAGCTTCAGCACCTGCTCCAAGTCTTTCAAATTCGCTTCCTTTCCACGAGTTTTCATCATGGTTGGAGGTGAAGTTCATGCGGTACGCTCCGGAGGGGAAGGTGATTTTTAAATCGTCAAAATATCGTTGGATTTCATTTGCATCAGTTTCTTTTTTTGCAATGCGGTTGGCAACATGATGTAATTTCCAGCCATAATCCATATCGAAAGCATCGATGAGTAATATTTCCTCGTCAGCTTCAGCCAGCATAAAAACCGGTTTAATTTTATCCAGTTCTTTACGGGTGTTTTCCCAAAAGTCCAGCGGGACCATTGCAGCCACATCACAACGATAGCCGTCGATATCTGTTTCGGTAATCCAGAACTTAAGTGCATCCAGCATGGCGGCTCTCATTTCCTGATTATTGTAATCAAGCTGAACCACATCTGACCAGTCGTGCGGTGAAAACATTTCCCCCTTTTCATTTTTAGCATACCATTCAGGATGTTGCGAAACCCATTCATGATCCCAAGAAGTGTGGTTTGCCACCCAGTCGATAATAACTTTCATTTCCAGTTCATGAGCCAGTTTTACCACCATCTTAAACTCGTCGATAGTGCCAAATTCAGGATTTAGTTGTTTGTAATCACGCACCGAATAATAGCTGCCAAGGGTTCCTTTTCGGTTAAATTCTCCGACAGGATGAACAGGCATAAACCAAAGAATATCAACTCCCATATTACGTAAGCGGGGCATGTGACGAACAAAAGCGCCCAGTGTTCCTTCTTCGGTGAACTGCCGGAGGTTTACCTCATAAATGCTGGCATTTTTCGACCATTCAGGGTGAACTACATTACTCTCCGGGGCTTTCTGTTCTTTCTTGGCCTGCTGGTTGCAACCAACAAAAAGAAAAACAACTGTTAGTAAAGAAAAAAATATTGATTTCATGTGAAACTTTTTGAGAATTATTTGTTTAAGTTATTTGCTGCCAAAAACTATTAAGATGATGCAAATATAAATGTATTTCAATACTTTTTGCCAGGCAAAATATTTCAGTGTTGAATCGCAGAAAAAACAACGCGGAACAACAATGGTACGCTGATTTTATGGTTTGGAAACTTGTTTTCAAATTAATACAAATAGTTAATTATCAAATAAATATAAGTTATGTCCAAAGGATTTTTTTCAGTGCCACGACCTGTCAACGAACCGGTTCTGAGTTATGCTCCGGGTACGAGGGAGCGTGCAGAAGTAAAGGCAATGATTGCTAAAATGAGGTCTGAAATTGTTGATATTCCGATGTTTATCGGTGGTGAAGAAATCAGAACAAATGATAAGCGAGAGATCAGAGCCCCCCATGAAATTAAGCATCTGCTTGGTTATTATTATCAGGGTGAACGTGAACATGTGGTACAAGCTATCGATGCAGCTTTGTCGGTTCGCAGGCGATGGCAGGATTTGCCGTGGTATCACAGAGCTGGCATTTTTCTAAAAGCAGCCGATTTGGTTGCCGGAAAGTACAGGGCAAAAATCAATGCAGCTACCATGCTTGGACAGTCAAAAAATATTTATCAGGCTGAAATTGATGCAGCATGCGAGTTGGCAGATTTCCTGCGATTCAATGTTCATTTCATGAAAGAAATTTATGAAGAACAGCCGGTTTCGTCGCGTGGTACCTGGAATTACATGGAACAACGTCCTCTTGAAGGTTTTGTTTATGCTATGACCCCTTTTAATTTCACATCCATTGCCGGAAACCTGCCCTCATCACCGGCCATAATGGGAAATGTTGTAGTTTGGAAGCCGGCAGCTACACAGATTTATTCGGCGGCAGTAATCATGGAAATATTCAGGGAAGCCGGATTGCCGCCGGGAGTAATCAATATGGTGAATGTTAATGGTCCGGTTGGCGGAAAAGTAATGGCTGAACATCCTGACTTTGTTGGAGTTCATTTTACCGGTTCCACCGAGGTCTTCAAAAAAGTGTGGAAGGCAATCGGTGACAATGTTATGATACATAATACCTACCCCAAAATAGTAGGCGAAACCGGCGGTAAGGATTTCGTAATGGTTCATCCGACAGCCAGTCCAAAACAAGTCGCTACCGCACTTTCAAGGGGAGCATTTGAATACCAGGGACAAAAATGCTCTGCCGCTTCCCGTGCATATATTCCCAAATCGTTGTGGAAAGAAATCAGGGAACTGGTCAAAAATGATCTTAATTCATTCAGAATGGGTGGTGTGGAGGATTTTCGAAATTTTATCAACGCTGTAATTGATGAAGCCGCCTTTGATAAGATTTCGGGTTACATTTCCAATGCTAAACGTGATGGTATTGAGGTAGTTGCAGGAGGAAATTATGATAAATCGAAAGGTTATTTTATTGAACCAACCATTCTTCGAACTGATGATCCAAAATACATTACCATGCAGGAAGAAATATTCGGACCTGTCCTTTCAGTGTATCTTTATGATGATGATAAATTTGAAGAAACACTGGATATGGTAAACCATACTTCACCTTATGCACTGACCGGTTCAATATTTGCTACTGACCGCTATGCCATCGAATTAGCTTTTAAAAAACTGGAAAATGCAGCAGGAAATTTCTATATCAACGACAAACCAACCGGTGCCATAGTTGGCCAGCAACCTTTTGGCGGGGCCAGAGCATCAGGTACTAATGACAAATCAGGCTCAAAACTTAATTTGTTGCGGTGGGTATCCCCCCGTTCAATCAAGGAAAATTTTGATCCTCCGGCTGATTATCGTTATCCATTCATGGACGAAGAATAAAAACAAACGGTTTCTTGTTTCTTGCTGATTGAAAAAAGTGCGGATAGCCTGTTATTGACAGTTGTTGTTGCGATTAGCGTTTTTAAATCAGTATTTTTACGCTTACAAGCGCTTTTCAATGCATTTGTGTGGCTTTTGTACATGTTATTTTTGATCCTGAACTAAATCTGTATAACTCAGTTATTTAGAAAGCGTTTTAAATTACTATTATAAGTTTCACTAAATCAGCTCTTAGACTTCGATATCCAACAATAGATTTTCTACATCGAATTTAACTCAGTACTTTTGCCGGTAATTCATAAAAGTCTTTTTTTAATAATTTTTACAGTAATGAAAAACGCTAAAGATCTCGGGTTTTTTACCAGGCAGGTGCACGCCGGTGAATTTGATGACCCGAACGGGAGTGCTACTATTCCCATTTATCAAACATCAACATTTAGATTTAAAAGTGCGGATCACGGTGCGGCCTGTTTTTCTGGTGAAGATAACGGATATATTTACACACGGCTGGGAAATCCAACCATAGATGCATTGGAAAAGGCAGTAGCCAACCTCGAACATGGGTACGGAGGTATTGCCACATCCTCGGGAATGGCTGCTATAACAACTGTTTACCTGGCTTTACTTGGAAGCGGGAAACACATTGTAAGTCATAATGCTTTGTACGGACCTGCAAGAGGTGTGATGGAAACGGTTTTTTCACGTTTTGGTGTCAAATATTCCTATGTGGATACTACCAATATTGAAAATGTAAGAAAAGCTATCTTACCTGAAACCACGATGATCTACACTGAAACCCCTGCAAATCCGACTATTGGAATCAGCGACCTGAAAGCCCTTGCTGAACTTGCTCATGAACACAATATCCCGCTAGTGGTCGACAATACTTTCTGCAGCCCTTTCTTACAACGGCCAATTGAGCACGGTGCTGATGTTGTGGTGCATTCGATGACCAAGTTTATCAATGGTCATGCTGACATTGTAGCTGGAATGATTATCACTGCTAATGAAAAATTATTCAAAATCATTGAACCAGTAATGAATAACATGGGTTGCAACATGGACCCGCATCAGGCTTATATGGTTCATCGGGGGCTGAAAACGCTTGGCCTTAGGGTTGAAAGAGCACAATCCTCTGCAATGAAAATTGCCGAATATCTTGAGAATCACCCTAAAGTCGCATGGGTTAAATATCCGGGTCTAAAGTCTCATCCTCAGTATGATTTGGCCAAACGTCAGATGGATGGCCCCGGAACAATGATTTCATTTGAACTTAAAGGTGGTCTTGATGCAGGTAAAAAATTGATGGATAATGTAAAATTAATTCTGCTTGCTGTTTCACTCGGAGGAGTAGAATCACTTATTCAGCATCCGGCTTCGATGACTCATTCAAAAATCTCCCATGAAAAGAAACTGCAGGCAGGCATTACAGACGGCCTGGTAAGATTGGCAACAGGTATCGAGAATGTGGAAGATTTGATTACTGATTTGGATCAGGCTTTGCAAAAAGCATAATATTTTCCGGATCACACAGCAGGGAACCCCCTGAAAGTCCGTTTTTTATAATCAGTTTATTCTTGTTGCATTCGTGACAGGATAGTGATTTTTGATACTTCAGGCGGAACAAATGAGGCAGTTGAAAAGTGAGCAAAATCAAAAGCAATACGTTTTAAACTGCCTCTTTTTTGTTTTCCTGAAAAATATCTAATTTTATAACCAGTTTCAGGCTATAAAATGTGCACTATGTCTTTGCTAAATTTCAGGTGTTATATTTTTGGTTTACTGTTTTTTACTCTAATTCCGGGAAGAAATTTACATGCCCAGAAGGTAGCTGTCGTTCTGAGTGGAGGAGGTTCCCGGGGCGCAGCTCATGTAGGAGTGCTCAGGGCGCTTGAAGAAAATGGTATTCCGATTGACTATATTGTTGGAACTTCAATTGGTGCTTTTGTCGGAGGGTTATACGCAGCAGGCTACTCACCCGGGGAAATGGAAAAATTTTTAACCTCGGAAGAGATAAAACGATGGTCAACAGGTAAGCCTAATCCTGAGTATGCCATTTTTTTTCGTAAGGATAATCCTGATGCTGCATGGATAAAAATTGATTTTAGTCCCAAAAAACGACTATCAAAAATTCTTCCGACAAATATTGTTCCTACCGAAGAAATGGATATAACCCTGATGGAGCTTTTTGCAGGTGCAACCGGGATATCGGAAGGGAATTTTGACAGCCTTTTCATTCCATTCAGATGTGTGGCTGCTGACATTGACAGTAGTTGTGCCGTTGTACTCAGTAGTGGTGATCTGGCATCGGCAATCAGGGCTTCTTTGACATTTCCTTTTTTGTTTAAGCCGATTCGGATAAATGGCCGCTTGCTTTTCGATGGTGGAATGTACAATAATTTTCCACAGGATGTGGCAAATGAAGTGTTTAAAGCTGATGTTATCATTGGCAGCCAGGTGGCCCGCAATTATCCTAGTCCTGATCCGGATGATCTTTTAAGCCAGATTCAGAAAATGCTGATGACGGATGCAAATTTTAATCTGTCGGTTAAAAATGGGGTGCTTATCACACCAAACCTGATCAGGCCTGATCTTACTGATTTTTCGTTAGCCGCCGAGTTTATTGACAGTGGTTATGTGGAAACCAGACGACAGATGAAAAAAATCAGGGAATTGATTACAACTTTTCGCGACAAAGATTCAGTAGATCGAAAAAGAGAATTGTTCAAACAGCGAATTTTACCCTATTTTATTGATAGTCTGAATACTGAAGAATTAAACAAATACGAAGCCCGTTATCTGAACAGACTGGTTCTGCAAGGCAACAGTACCGTTACTCTGCAGGATCTAAAACAGGGTTTTTACCGGACAACTCACGATGGTTTTTTTCATGTTGGCATGCCAGTTCTTAGTTTAAAAGAAAAAAAAGACAAATATTTTCTCGATTTAAATTTGTCCAAGGCCGACCGTTTTTCAATCAAGTTTGGCGGGAATCTGTCATCCAGGGTAGCAAACCTTGGCTTTGTTGAATTAAACTACAAATACCTGTTCAGTCATGGCCTCAACCTGAAAACAAATTTCTACTTTGGAAGGTTTTATTCCTCTTTTTTATTGGGAGCAAAACTGGAATATCCTTCTCTAAAACCGTTTTATATAGGTACCAGCATTGTGTACAATCATTTTGATTATTTTTCAAGCAAGATTTATTTTCTCGAAGATTTAACGCCCTCTTACCTGATACAAAATGAAAATTACATGAGTATCAATGCTGGTTTGCAGGCATCGCACAAAGGAAAAATTGAAGGTGAATTTACTTACGGACGAGCAGAGGATCGTTATTATCAGTCAAACAACTTTACCCGTGAAGATACAGCTGATGTTACCCGTTTTGATTTTGCCAAAACATCGGTAAAATGGGAAATAAATTCATTAAACCGAAAATTATACGCTACATCCGGAGCCCGCTTTTTGATTGAGGCACAGTTTATAACAGGAAAAGAGAAGTATGTCAGCGGATCGCTTACCGGAAATCCTGCACATCATTCAGATTTTAATCACGATTGGCTGCGCATTCATGCTGTCTGGGATAATTATTTCAAGAAAATTGGCATTTTTAAGCTTGGATTTTACGGAGAAATCATGCTTTCCGGTCAAAAACAATTCAGTAATTATACCTCCAGCTTGTTGTCAGCACCTGCATTTACCCATATTCCCGAAAGTAAGACCATTTTCCTGACAAATTACAGAGGATTTAACTTCGGTGTTGCAGGATTGAAACTCATATTTCCAATCACCAAAACCATAGATTTTCGGATTGAAAATTATGTTTTTCAGCATTACAGACAAATATTGCAGAGTGATGAAAAAACAGCGTTGAGGGGTGAAAAATTCGCCAACAGATATTACACCGGAATGGCAGCGCTGGTGTATAATACATTTCTTGGCCCTGTCAGTTTCTCGGTAAATTATTTTGATAATCCGGAAGATAAGTTTTTCTTTGCATTTAACATTGGCTTTTTAATTTTTAATAAACGTGCACTCGACTAATTTCCATTTATTCCGACTGATTTTGTCACTTGTTTTTACGGCTGCTTTCTTTTCGGCAAACAGTCAGGAAAGGCTTTATTCAACCGATGATATTTCGGCATTGTTTGAAAATTCAACCGAAATAATATTCACATTTAAGCTTGATGACAAAGAACTTCTGGAATCGATCACGAGGGTAGTTTCTATAGATGATATCCAGGGGCAAAATGTGGTAGCTTATGCGAATCAACAAGAAATGGCTCAGTTTCTTAATTTTAATATCCCTTTCGGAATTGTTACAAAAACCACAATCCCTGATAATTTGAGGATGATCACTGAAATCGATGTCAGTGAAACCGAAAGCTGGGATTTTTATCCTACTTACGAAGCTTATCTTAGCATGATGAGTCAGTTTGAAGCAGACTATCCCGGATTATGCAGGGTTTTCAGTATCGGCAATTCTGTCCAGAACCGACAACTGATGATGGCAAAGATTTCAGCAAATGTTGACCAAAAAGAACCTGAACCTCAGTTTTTATATACCGGAACAATTCATGGTGACGAAACCACCGGGTATATTTTGCTGCTCAGGCTGATCGACCATTTGCTGAGTAACTATGGCACAAATCCTGAAATTACCGGTTTGCTGGATCACTCCGAAATCTGGATAAATCCATTGGCGAACCCCGACGGCACTTATCGGTCGGGAAATAGTTCGGTGAATGGTGCTACACGATACAATGCCAACAACATTGACCTCAACAGAAATTATCCTGATCCCGAAGATGGTCCTCATCCGGATGGCAATGCATGGCAGCCTGAAACAATAGCTTTTATGCAACTTGCCGGGGATAATCATTTTGTTATGTCAGCAAATACGCATGGCGGATCAGAAGTGATCAACTATCCATGGGATACCTGGTCGAGACTGGCTGCTGATAATGACTGGTGGATTTATGTTTGCCGGGAATATGTTGATACTGTGCATGTGTACTCACCTGCTTCTTACATGGATGGCTTCAACAATGGAATCACCAACGGATATGCATGGTACACAATTTCGGGAGGCAGGCAGGACTACATGAATTATTTTCACAATTGCAGGGAAGTAACAATGGAATTGTCCAACACAAAGCTTTTACCAACATCTCAGTTGAATGATCATTGGGAATGGAACCATCGTTCTTTGATCAATTATATTAAGCAGGTTACTTATGGGATTTCCGGAACAATTACTGATCTGGAAACCGGTTTGCCCGTTAAAGCAAAAGTATTGATCGACGGGCATGACCTGGACAATTCCCATGTCTTTTCTGATGCGCTGACAGGTTATTACCAGCGCTTGCTCGAAGCTGGCAATTACAATCTCACTATTTCAGCACCGGGATATTACCCTGAAACAATCAGCAATATCGAAGTTACAAGATATGCCAATACTTCTGTAAATAGCCAGCTTGATGCTGGTGAGCTGGAACCGGAAATTTCTTCGTCTGCTTTTGCCATTGAAGCAGGATCAACAGTTGATTTTACTGATGTTTCCTTTGGGCGTCCCCAGAGCTGGCAGTGGTTCTTTGAGGGAGGGATACCTTCAACTTCCAGTGAACAGAACCCGTCAGGAATTTTATATTCGTCTGAAGGTGGTTTTGATGTAAAATTAATCATAACCAATTCCGTGGGTGACACGGCCCTGAAAGTGTTTCAGGAGTTTATTCAGGTTCAGCCGGCTTATGTTATGAGCAATCAGACAATAACACTTTGTAACGGGCTATTTTATGATTCCGGGGGAGCATCAGCTAATTACGGAAACAACCAAAATCTGGTAATGACCTTTATTAGCGGAATTGAAAATGCAAAAATTAAAGCTGAATTTCTTGAATTTTCGTTACAGCCTCATTCTTCGTGTTATTACGACTGGCTGAAAATCTACGATGGAGAAAGTATTTCTTCTCCTCTTATTGGTACCTGGTGTGGGAGTGATTCTCCGGGCACCCTTATTCCGGAAAGTGAATCAGGAGCGTTAACATTTCAATTTAAATCTAATTATTCCGTTTCTCAAACCGGTTGGAAAGTGTTGCTTACATGCGTAATGGATCAGGAAATTCCATGTCGGGCAGGCTGGTCGGGCGTTTCATCGTACCTGATCCCGGAAGTGGATGACATTGAAATGGTTACTCAGCCGTTGGGAACTGATTTAATATTTCTTCAGGGACAAAATGGAACTTTTCAACCGTTGTCGGACTCAAATACAATTACTCAATGGATTACCCGTGAGGGATACATCATCAAACTCAGTGAAGAACATCCGTTGATAATTAACGGCAGCCCGCTTCAAAATCCTGCTATTCAACTTGGCGAAGGGTGGAACATTTTGCCGGTTCCGACTTTAAATCCTGTGAGCAGCTCGTCGCTGAATGTGATGTTGGGTAATAAACTGATCATTATAAAGGAAATAGCTTCAGCGAATGTGTTTTGGCCGGAATTTCAGATCGAGACTTTACAATGGCTAATTCCTGGTAAAGCTTATCTTTTAAAAACATCAGAACCTGTTCAGATTATTTTTACCCAACCATAAATACAATAGAGCTCAACCCAATAATGATATCTGTAATGAAAAACCTTTTTATGAAATGTTTGTTTCTGGCAGTCATACTGACAGGTAGTTTTCAACTGTTGGCTCAGTCAGATATTGATGTGGTGTATCTCAAAACCGGCGAACGCATAGAATGTACCATTCAAAAAGTTGGCACCGATTCCCTGTTTATATCAAGGTTCTCAGGAAAAAACAAGGTTTTGGATACTTTTGCACTGGATAATGTAGCTACTTATGTGGTTAATAATTTTTATTCTACTCCGGCTGAAGATATCATCAAAGCCACAGGTCATTTTTTCACAGGAACCACGATGATTGTTTCCGGGGGTGTAATTGCCGCCATTGCTGTCAACAACGACAATAAAGATGTGGCTGTAATCGGCACAGCTATCGGAATGCTTGGGTCGGTATTTCTTTTTTCAGGATATTCAAAAATGAATCAGGCAGGAAAAAAGCTGAACAGGTTTCAATTGCAAAATGACCGGATCATTTATAAGCTTTAAACCTGAAAAGATTTTGGATGGTAAATTAAATGATTTCCGGCAGATAAGTCATTCAGTGTTCTGTTGTGAGGTAAAAACCCGGGACTGATTTACAACGGATTATTTACTGACTGCACTTTTTTCCGCTGCATAATCTTTTACTGCCTTGACAAAACTTACAAAAAGCGGATGAGGCCTGGCAACCGTACTTTTGTATTCAGGATGAAATTGCACACCGATAAACCAGCGATGATTTTTCAGTTCAATAATTTCGACAAGATTTCCCTGTTTGTTGATTCCTGATTGCATCATTCCAGCTTTTTCGAAGTCAGCAGAGTACTGATTGTTGAATTCATATCTGTGTCTGTGTCGCTCCGAAATGTTTTCTGTCTGGTATATTCCAAAAGCTTTTGAATTTGGTATCAGATTGCAATCGAAACGGCCCAGCCGCATGGTTCCTCCAAGTCCGGAAATCTTTTTTTGATCTTCCATCATATCAATCACCGGCCATGGGGTCTTCTGATTAAACTCCGTTGAATTTGCTTTTTCCATTCCCAGCACATTGCGGGCAAATTCAATAACAGCGCATTGCATACCCAGGCAGATACCGAGAAATGGAATGTTCTTTTCGCGGGCATATTGAACAGCCTTAATTTTCCCTTCGATACCTCTGGAGCCAAATCCCGGAGCAACAAGTATTCCGTCGAGACCAACGAGATGTTC
>RZYY01000179.1 GCA_009930115.1 Sphingobacteriia bacterium
GCTACACCTGATGTAACTACCCTGTACACAATCACTGTTGATGATGGTGAAAATACAATTTCCGAGAGTTATACGCTTACCGTAAACCTGCCCCCGGTTGTTGATCTTGGCGAAGATCAGTCGGTTTGCGCTGATCAGTCAGTTGTGCTTGATGCTACAACTCCAAATGCAGCAAGCTACCTTTGGACACCAGGCGGATATACCACCCCAATCATCGAAGTTGATTCAACCGGCATTGGCTATGGTGCAATTACCTATATTTGTGAAGTTACCGACAACAATGGTTGTGTTGGTGAGGATGACGTAGAAATTACCTTTGTATCATGTATCGGTATCAGCGAAATTAATAATAATCTGAGCCTGTTTATATATCCTAACCCGGCCACCAATCAGCTCAGCATTACCCTCAAAGGATTCTCCGAATCAGTGGATTATACCTTGCTCAACTATCAGGGTCAAAATGTTTACAACAAATATATCGGACAACTCCAAGGTACTACTTCTGAAACAATTCAACTCACTGATTTTGCTCCCGGTATCTACTACCTGAGACTCAACACCAGTGAAGAAGTAATTATCAAGAAAGTAGTAATTCAATAAAACCGCTCTTAAATCTTCACATAGAGGCTGTCTTCAAAATGAGTCAGCCTCTTTTTTATGTCAAAAGGTAAAACTTTGAAACCGGATGTTTTGAACATCTGCTGCCTGTTCCTGTTATTGATGTCATTCGACGAATCAGGAAACTTCACATGAATAATATATTAAATATCACCGAAGAACAGCTATACAAAGTCCGCCAAATAAGACAGATAACCAACGCAGCTTATGTGCTCAGGTTTGACAGGAATGGCAGTGGTTTTACTGCCGGACAACACGTAATCCTCGGTCTGAAAAATCAGAACAATGCCCGTGAATATTCGGTTTACAGTGGTGAAAATGACGATTATTTTGAAATCCTGGTTAAAGAGGTTTTGAACGGCACTGTTTCAAAGCAGTTGAAACAGCTTCGTTCCGGTGCGGTTTTACATATGGACGGACCGATGGGAACTTTTACTCTGCCTGCTGAAACCATCAGGTACAAAAAAGTGATTTTTATTGCTACCGGTACAGGTATTGCACCCTTCCGGTCGATGGTCAGGTCTTATCCTGAACTTGATTATCTTCTTCTCCATGGTGTTCGTCATTCTTTCGAGGCTTATGACAGGAATGAATACCAAAAGGAGAAATATGTTCTTTGCACCACAGCAGACCAGAAAGGTGATTTTCATGGGCGTGTGACCGATTATCTGATGGAGCATATTCCTGACCCCAATGCCGAATATTACCTTTGCGGAAATGCCAAAATGATTCATGACGCTTTCGACATACTGACTTTAAAAGGGGTGAAACCAGAACAGCTTCACACAGAAGCTTACTTTTAATCAGTGTTTGCTCCTTTTTTTCAGCACCCTCTGAGGTGATGACTTAAATCTTCTTTTTACAAAACCTTGCCTTTCGGAATTTGCCATTATGTCAGCCAAAATTTGCTGGCACAACCTTTGATTTTGCCGGAAAAAATTTAAAATCTGACAGGTATGCAAAAAGGAAAAATTAACGTACAGACTGAGAACATTTTCCCCATCATCAAAAAATTTCTCTATTCAGACCATGAAATTTTTCTCCGCGAACTGATTTCAAATGCAGTGGATGCCACGCAAAAGCTTAAAACACTTGCAAGCACCGGCCATTTTAAAGATGAACTTGGTGACCTGACCATCCAGGTAGTAGTGGATAAAAAAGCCGGAACTCTGACTGTGAAAGACCGCGGCATAGGAATGACTGCCGAGGAAGTGGATAAATACATCAACCAGATTGCTTTTTCCAGCGCTGAAGAATTCGTGAAAAAGTTCAAAACAAAAACTGAAGCAGAAAAAAATGCCATTATTGGCCATTTCGGTCTTGGATTTTATTCCTCATTCATGGTGTCGGATAAAGTTGAACTGATCTCTAAAACATATAAAAAAGGCGGACCGACAAAAGCAGTGAAATGGAGCTGCGACGGCAGTCCTGATTATATTATCGAAGACACTGAGAAATCTGACCGCGGAACCGACGTAACCCTGCATATTTCAAAAGAGGAAAAAGATTTTCTTGAAGAATACAAAATCCGTGAACTTCTGAAGAAATATTGTCGCTTTTTGCCTGTTCCCATTCAGTTTGGAACCCGCAAAGATCGGGTGAAAGTAGAAGGTGAAAAAGACAAGGATGGAAATGATAAATATGTTGAGGTAGAAAAGCCGGACATCATCAACAACATTGACCCCTTATGGAAAAAGGCACCTGCCGATCTTACCGATGAAGATTACAAAAAGTTCTACCGTGAACTCTATCCCCTGAATTTCGAAGACCCGCTTTTTCACATTCATCTCAACGTTGACTATCCGTTCAACCTCACAGGAGTACTTTATTTTCCGAAAGTGAAACGAAACTTCGAAGTACAACGCGACAAAATCCAGCTTTACGTCAATCAGGTATTTGTTACCGAATCAGTCGAAGGCATTGTCCCTGATTTCCTGACATTGCTGCACGGTGTCATTGATTCACCGGATATCCCGTTGAATGTATCGCGCAGTTACCTTCAGAGCGACCGCAGGGTGAAGCAAATTTCCAATCACATCATGAAGAAAGTGTCGGATAAACTTGATGAAATCTTCAAAAATCAACGTGAGGAATATGAGAAGAAATGGGATGACATCAAAGTTTTTATTCAATATGGAATGATATCCGAGGAAAAATTTTATGACCGTGCCCAAAAAATCTGCCTGTTCAAAAATGTAGAAGGTAAGTATTTTACTTTTGATGATTACAAGGAAAAAATCAAAGAAAACCAGACAGATAAAGACAAAAAGCTGATTTATCTTTACGCTACGGACAAGGACGAACAGCACAGTTATATTCAGGCTGCTACCGAACGCGGATACGATGTTCTGCTGATGGACGGTGTTCTTGACAATCATTTCATCAATCACATTGAGCATAAATTTGACAAAGCAGGGTTCATAAGAGTAGATGCCGATACCATCGAAAAACTGATCAGAAAAAGTGACGATGATGCTCCTTCAAAGCTCGACGACAAACAAAAAGAAGCCATTAAGCCATTTTTCGAAAAATCGGTGGACAAGGCACGATTCACAGTGATTTTTGATAATCTCGGAGAAAATGACCTGCCTGTTCTTATTACACAACCTGAATTTATGCGCAGGATGAAAGATATGTCAGCACTGGGAGGCGGACTTGGAATGGGAGATCTTCCCGAAATGTACAACCTGGTGATCAACAGCAATCATAATCTGATCTACAAACTTGCTACTGAAAATAATGAGGAACACCGCGAAAAGATGGCCAAACAGCTTACCGACCTTGCCCTGCTTTCCCAAAATCTGCTGAAAGGGGAGGAGCTGACAAAATTCATAAAACGGAGTGTAGAAATCCTTTAATCAACAAATAAAACTCATTCTGTGGCGTTGGTTTAACAATAAACTGACGCCACATACAAATTCAAAAACAAATGAAAAACAAAAAAACCATCATTACCATTGTCATTATTGCTCTGCTTGCAATTGTGCTTTTTTCAGGAATCAAAGGTACTTACAACACCATCATCAGTTACGACGAACAGGTAAACCTTGCCTGGTCGCAGGTGGTTACCGATTATCAGCGCCGAATGGATCTGATCCCGAATCTGGTGAACACTGTTAAAGGTTATGCCGATTTTGAGCAGGAAACCCTTATGGGTGTGATCGAAGCCCGTTCAAATGCATCCAAAGTAGAATTAAATGTTGACAATCTCGACCAGCAGTCCCTGCAAAAGATTGAACAAACCCAACAGGCACTTGGTTCTGCATTGAGCCGTCTTCTTGTTACTGTTGAACAATATCCTGATCTGAAAGCCAATACCAACTTTCGTGATCTTCAGGCACAGCTTGAAGGTACCGAAAACCGTATTGCCAATGCACGCCGCAAATTCAACGAGGCCACACAAACATACAACGCTTACATACGGCAATTCCCCAAGAATATCTATGCTTCCATTTTTGGTTTTGAGAAAAAACCCTACTATGAAGCTGTAGAAGGTGCTGAGGTTGCTCCTGAAGTTCAATTTTAATTTCTTCAGATCATGCCAATTTTTTCCCAAAAATCATCAGCAAAACTTCTGTCATCGCAACAGGTGGCAGATATTAAACAGGCCATACTCAATGCCGAGCTGGATACCTCCGGCGAAATTCGTGTCCACATCGAAAGCAGCTGCCCGGGCGATGTTCTCGACAGAGCTGCCCTGATCTTCGAAAAGCTCGATATGCATAAAACAAAACTCCGCAATGGTGTGCTGTTTTACCTTGCAATAAAAAACCGGAAGTTTGCCGTCATAGGCGATACAGAAATCAATGCCAGAGTGCCTGAGGGTTTCTGGGAAAAACTCAAACTGGAAATGCTCGATTATTTCAGGGAAAACAAATTTACTGATGGTCTCGTATGGGGTATTGGTGAAACAGGAAAACACCTGAAAACATATTTTCCCTATCAATCTGGTGATGTTAATGAACTCCCGGACGATATTTCATTTGGATAAAAGCCGAAAACAATGAAAACTCAAAGCTTATTACGTCTCTTTGCGATTGCACTTATAATGCTGATCCTGCCGGTTGTGCATAGTCAGGAAATTATTCCTGAAAGACCCTCACCACCCCGACTTGTAAACGATTTCACCGGTACACTAAACGCTTCGGAACTGGACAGGCTGGAACAAAAACTGGTTGCTTTTAATGATACAACATCTACCCAGATTGCCGTGGTGCTGGTAAATACATTAGGCGATTATGACAAAGCTCAGTTTGCCGATTTGCTGGGAGAAAAATGGGGAGTAGGGCATAAAGGTAAAAACAATGGACTTGTTTTACTGGTTAAGCCAAAAACCGCAGAGGAGAGAGGTGAAGCCTTTATTGCAACCGGGTATGGTCTCGAAGGTGCTGTGCCCGATGCTGTGGTAAAACGCATTGTTGAAGAAGAGATGATTCCTCATTTC
>RZYY01000537.1 GCA_009930115.1 Sphingobacteriia bacterium
CGCAATGGATCAGACAACGGGAGACCCAACTTGTGGAAAAAGCATTCAGCCAGATGGGAAAAAACCCGAGGATTCATATTCTGGCAGAAAAACAACAAAAACGGCTTGGAGTCCTCTCCTTTTATATCGATAACATCCACTATAATTTAGCGGTAAAGCTGCTAAATGACCTCTACGGCATACAAGTGCGCGGCGGATGTGCCTGCGCCGGAACCTATGGACATTACCTGTTGAACGTAAGCCACGACTATTCCAACGAAATTACTGCACGAATTGCCAATGGCGACCTCTCCGATAAACCCGGCCGGATCCGGTTATCGCTACATCCTACAATGACCGATCAGGAGGTGGATTACATGCTCAATGCCATTGATGAAATTTCAGTTCATTACGAAAAATATGCCGGTGATTATATTTACAATAAACATAAAAATGAATTCAGGCATCATGCAGAACCAGAGGATAAAACAGACCGAATAAAAGAGTGGTTTCGTCTTAAGTAATTGCAACCAAAAAAAATATTGTAAAGAATCATTTCCAACTTAAAAAAAAATAATAATAGTAAACGACCTTACCTCTCACCGATAAGGCCGTTCCATGACTTACACAAAATAATCGAATGCGGCACAAAAACCTGATGCCTTCGATCCGGATGCTATTACTTCATTTTCAAGAAATTTACCAGCCCTTTTGCATTAAAAATTTCCATCAGTTGTTCGGGTAATGGTGAAAAACGGATCACAGTATTTCCAACAGTCAGTTCGCCTTTTTCGAAATCCAACGCCACATTATCACCGGGTCGATACGCTTCTACGGCTTGAGGAAGAATGATAATAGGCAAGCCCTGATTCACCGATGAGCGATAAAAAATCCGATTAACAGATTTAACAATAACTGCCTTTACTCCTGCAAAGGCAAGCCCTACTGCAGGATGCTCGCGTGAGCTTCCACAACCAAAATTGTCACCGGCAAAAAGAAGATCGCCTTTGGCAACCCGAAGGTGAAAAGTGG
>RZYY01000046.1 GCA_009930115.1 Sphingobacteriia bacterium
ATACACTTCCACGCCATCGCGCTCAAGCACTTCATTGAAAACCTGGTTCTTGCGATTGCCAAGTCCGCAAACTGTTTCTGCATCGGGCAGATCAGAAGGATCGCCAAAAGGTATCCCAATTCCGCGATGTTCCAGGAAGGATTGTACCCCTTGGTACCGCGGTTTGCCGTCAATATAAGGCAAATAATCGCGCTCATGGTCAAATTCCCTGAAAGGTTTGTTGTTTCGCGCTGACCAGCTTTTAAGGAACTCGTCAAACATCTTTTTCCAGGCTGCACTATGCACCAGGGCTGTTTTGGTAATCACCCCGTCAAGGTCGAATATCAC
The DNA here is from genome assembly GCA_009930115.1 of Sphingobacteriia bacterium. Lineage (GTDB taxonomy): Bacteria > Bacteroidota > Bacteroidia > Bacteroidales > 4484-276 > RZYY01. The sequence goes on from RZYY01000046.1 coordinate 328, forward strand.
CGCATTGAAATTATTTTGGAACATATTTTTTCCGTTTTAAATGGTTGAATATTGCTGCAAAAATATAGAAAATTGGAGGGAGCTAATCCTGCTTCATTTTTAAAACATCGAAAAATCAACCGTTTTGGATTAAGCAGTTGTTTTTTGTGATGAAATGAAGATTCATGTATTGATTAAACAAAATCAGACAAATTTGACGGCATTTTTAAAACCTGCCCCACAGTTCCGAAAATCAGTTTTAGTTCTCTTACTCCAGGATATTTCTGGTGAACAGATCGTTTTTCAATTCGTTGAAGGTCATTGGTTTTGCCTCAATGGTCAGGTCCTTTCTGAGAAGGAACATGGTGGGAGTAGCAAAGATATCATAAAGCTGCACCAGCTCGCCTTTCCATTTTTTGAAATCAGCAATGTTGATCCAGTTGTAATTTCCCTGCTGCAGGAATGTTTGAAGGTCTTTTGGCGAATCATCAAGCGAAACCGCCACAATTTCAAATTTCTGACGGTTATCTTCAAGATAAAGCTTTTGCAGTTCCTGAACCAATACATTGCAGTGAGGACACCAGGTAGCCCAGAAAAGTAAAAGAGTGTACTCAGAACTGATCCCTGAAAGCTTAATCTGATTACCATTCAGATCAGTGGCAGCAAAATCAGGAGCTTTTATACCCACTGCGAATTTTTTTAGGCTTTCCACTTTTTTCTCCAGCTCAGCTTTACGTTCACTGTCATAGCACTGATCTTCGAGATTGATATTATCTGCAATGTAGGTAATTACTTTATCAAAACCATAATTGTTGAAACCTGTTATCAGATAGTCCATTGCAAACTCGTAAACAATCGGGCTATCCATTGTTTTGCTCATAATTACACTCACAGCTTTGATAAACTCCACCTGAAGCTGGTCTTTGTCCAGACGATTATCCTGATAAAGTGAAAGATATTGAATAACCTTGGTGGCAATGATATTGCTGAAAAGCAGCGTAGTGTCAAAAAAATCTATCCTATCGAAAAAGTGAGTGCGTAGAAATTCAATATGTTCTTCTTCATTCAGACTGGATTTCGGTCTTGGAGTAAAATCAGCATTTATCAATTTAGCTGCGTATGTTTCAGGGTGCATTTGAAGAAGGTCTTCAACGTATTTTTTTAATTCATTGTTAATTAAATCGTACTGATCAGTAATTTTTTCATAAAAAGGATCTTCAGCCGGATAAAGGTTTAACAGGGGATGAAGCAACTCAAGACGATATTCGGTTTCATTGCGATGCTTGAGATAATCAAAATAAAGTTGATTTTCAACTGATTGAAAAAAAACAAGACTATCAACTACTGATCGTGCATCGGTTTCGAAAGTAATGTTTTCATGATTAAAAAGAATATCCATAAAATGATTGGAATCCCACCGTAAACGGTACATACCGCTGTATGATGCAGCCGGAAACTGATATTCGAAATATCCGTCAGGTTTTACGTTAACGGAGTCAATTTTACGGTTTTCTCCGCCATAAAAATCATGAATGGTTACTTGTTGTTGATCAATATTTTTAATGTAACCTTTCAATGAATAAGTTTGTGGTAAAGCAGCAAGCGGGACAAATAAAACAAGCAGAAAAAATTTGAAATTCATCAGTTTGAAATTTGAAATTAACACATCAACGAAAACATCGTCAAAAATACCGATTATTTCTCAGTATTCATTTGATTTATGATCATAGCAGTTAAAGAACAGTAATGCCGGCTCTTTGCTGAAAATGAAATAAGATTTGCAGGGTTCAAGCTTTTGAAGGGTTGTAATCTGCAACTCGGGCCAGAATGTTCTGTTCCCGACAGCTTCACGTATTATCCGGATAGAATTTTCAGGATCGGTCTGCAATTGGGTTACATCAGTTTCATCCACAGGGGCAGGAATCAGGTTCCAACCCTGCTTAAGTTCCAATACATCCGGAAATTGTTGACTACCTTCAAGATAAAAGGTAAAATCATTTTCAGCTTTCAACAAATATCCATAAGTTCCATCCCAACAAAACAGGCTATTCTGGAGATTTCCTGGCTGGTAAAAAGCATTTTGATATTGAAGCATCAGAAGTCCATTGTATGGTTGAAAAATGTAATCCAGCGAATCATTGAAAGGGTGCACCATTGCCGATATACCATTCCATCCTGAACTTACATTAATCTGAGTGGTAGTTACAGTTTGGGTAAGCGTCCCAATAAGAAGATCGTCAAGATAAAAACCCTCGGCAGTAAACTTATCGTCGCTATGAAAAATAAATGCCAACTTCAATGAATCACCACAAAAATCATTCAGCGAAATATGCTCGGTAATCCAGTCACTGGATAATCCCTGGTAAGCCGAAAACCCTTGCATGCCGGGTAAAAATAAATCTTCGGCAAACCTTCCCTTCAGATTTACCCAGTGCTGACCATTATCTGAAGAAGCCATGAGACTGACATAATCCCTTCCACCACCCAAATCCCACCTCGCCGAAAAGCTCAGCCAAACATCAGTTTCATTGCACAGTTCCACAGGCTGAAAAAGAATTAGTGTGGCAGTATCATTATTTGAATAAAACCCCTGTGCAGCATGACTAATTGAGCTTGTCGGCGAAACTGCATATTGACAGGCCAGATTCCAGTTGCTGCAGCTCCATTGGTCTGTTGCCGAAAAATCGTCGTAAAAAAGCTGATGTTCTTTACCAAAAACTTTTCTAATTGTATCTCTCAAGATAAAATTCTCTGCCGTCAGGGTGATTGTGAAAACGACTTTATCACCTGTTTTGATTTGTGGTTTCAGGATAAATGCTGCAGAATCCTCCATTAATTCCATTAAAATACTGCCGTCATACGATTTGGTATTTTCCAGCATAATGAAGTTATCACTAACCGGTTGAAAAGAAACGGAGAAAGGTAAATCCTGAAGACCGGTTCGTTTCAGTCCAAACCTGAACCAGCCGGTCTGATGAGAAATATTAAGCGGAGAAAAATCTGTTGTTTTAACCAAAAAACCTGCAAGTCGCGCTGCCATCAGGTTCAGTTCAACAGTTTCGTCACATATGGGAATGATTCTCTCTGCAACAGGCCAAAAACCATCTTCACTGTCTCCAATTTCCAGGGTAAATGAAACGCTTAACGGTTTCGAGATAGGATCACCATAAAACCAGTCGTTGGCATCACCATTCGATTCGTACAACATGCCTGAAGAGTTGCCAAAAGAATAATTATTTGCATGAGCAAGCAGGTTTCCGTATTCCTGAAACAAAGCATGATCGGGTGGCTTGCAGTACTGATAACCCCAAGGAAAAAGCAGGTAATTACCATAGCTGTGAGCATGAATCACCAGCGCGAAATGATAGGCTTCGGCAAAGGCTTTTACAAGTTGAGTTTCAGGTTCAGAAAAAGGATATTCACCACGATAAATCAAACTTGCCGGATTAGGGGAGGAGCCAATATTGTTGAACCCCCACATAAAACCATAATTTCGGTTTAAATCAACACCAAAGCTTCCATTGCCATTATCTCTTCGGTTTTTGCGCCATAAACCTCCTCCTGAAGGATGGTTCATTTCGTTGTAAATATATCCGTCGGGATTAGCACAGGGAATAAAATATAGCTCTGAATGATCAATTACAGATTTTACTGTATCGTTTGTTTCATAATTTTCCAGGATGTAATACAAGAAATACAGCAATTGCTGCATTGATGCGGGCTCCCGGCTATGTGTAAGCGCAGTGTACAACACACGCGGTTTTTCCTGCAACACAGTCGGGTTGTTCGACACTTTTACCCAATAAACCGGTCGGTTTTCTATCGTATAACCGCCTTCAAGAGGTTCTTTGGCGGTGATTAGATCCGGATAGGCCTGATGCATAGCATCAAGGTGAGTCAAAATTTCGTCATAGGTGCAGAAACCACCCATAGATCCCAATGTGAATTCTTCAGGAACATTGAATTTTCCTGTACTCCGACAAGAAGCAGCAATCTGTTCAAAATCAGTATTAAGATTCCTTGATCTGTAAAAATCGCCGAGATTATCGTTCAGCACGGTGAAAGAAATTCCTGCCGATGACAGGTTCTTTACTTCATATTCAGGAATTTCAAGCCAAATCCAACGGTTTTGATGAATATAATCAACGGCAAAGCCTGATTCTGAAATTTTTATCAGATTTTGCGCTGTGCATGGGATTTGAATACGGAAAAATACTTCCTGTTGTGCAAAAACAAGAAGTCGGATCAAGCCTATACAAAGCAACAAAAAATATTTCATCAATAATTGAAATGGGATGTTATAATCTGGTTGAAAAATACGGACATTCCATCCGGATCAGTGTGAGTTTTTCACGTCAATCAGCCTGGCTAAAATGCTGATAGCAATCTCTTCGGGAGTTTCGGCGTTGAATTTTATTCCAATTGGCATATCAATCCTGGCAATTTCTGCCGGAGTGAGTAAATTATTTTCAAGAAAATACTGTTTTGCATCGGCTATTTTTCGTTTGCTTCCAATCATTCCAAGGTAAGCAAAGGGTTTTTTTGCCAATATTGCTGTAATTTCCTGATCAAATGAGTGTTGGGGTGTAACAACAACAAAAAAAGTTCTGTCGTTGGAAACGATTTTTTTTCCTTCTTCGACAAAATCACCAAGGATAACACTGAACCCAAGCTGCTCCTGCTTTTTTGCAAATTCGGCTCTGCTATCGACAAAGCTCACTTTAAAACCAAAATCTCTGGCATAATGACCAAGAGCGGAACCAACGTGACCGGCGCCGAAAATCACCAGATGCAATGGCAATCCGATCGGCTCAATGTAAACTTCAACGAATCCTCCGCAATGCATTTGAAGGTCATCATCGAGGTTGTATTTCAACTTAATAGGCAATGAACGATTGCATGCCATCCTGGCTTCCTGTATTACGCGCTGTTCGATACTTCCGCCGCCAATTGTTCCATAAATCCGTCCATCCATGGTTACAATCATTTTCGATCCTGCCTTACGGGGTGTTGACCCCTCAGTTTCAGTGAGAATACACAAAGCTGCAGGTACAGATTCTTTCATTATTTCTGCTAATTTTGCCAAAAAATCCATCATCATTTATAATTTATTATTGTGTGAATTTTACAACTAACAAAATTAGAGATATTCGCGAAACCTACCTGAAAGAGTTGAAGAAACTTTATCCGGAAAATGAATCAGCTGCTTTTCTTGATCTGATAATCGAAAAAAGGTTGGGCATCAACCGCCTAAAAAGGTTAAGCTTTCCTGACCTTCGAATCAGTGAATCGGAGATTTTGAAAATTCATTTTGATGTAAGAGAATTAAAGAAACACCGCCCAATACAATATATTTTAGGCGAAAGTCAGTTTTTGGATTTGAAATTGCTGGTAAATGAGAACGTATTGATTCCCCGTCCGGAAACAGAAGAACTGGCACTGTGGATTGTTGAAAATGAAAAATCCAAAAAAAATCTGTTCATCCTTGATATTGGAACCGGAAGTGGCTGCATTGCCCTGTCGCTGAAACAATTGATCCCCGAATCCAAAATCTGGGCTTGTGACCTATGCGAGGAAGCCCTGAAAGTTGCAAGCCAGAATGCGACCAAACATCATTTGGAAGTAAATTTTTTCAGAATGAATATTCTTCAGGAAGTTACACCGGATTTATTACCACCTCTTGATATTATTGTTAGTAATCCACCCTATGTTACTGAAGCAGAAAAAGCGCAAATGCAATTTAATGTGCTGGGTTTTGAGCCTCCGTGCGCACTTTTTGTCAAGGATGAAGACCCTTTGGTTTATTACAGAAGCATCTGCAGCCTGGCTGCATCAAAGTTAAAACCGGGAGGAAGGCTTTATTTCGAAATCAACCAACAGTATGGCAAAGAGGTAACTGATATCATGAAATCAGTTGGATTTAAGTATCCCGTCGTGAAGAAAGATATTTTTGAAAAAAATCGTATGGTAAGTGCTACCTGGCTTTAATCTGAGTTGAAATTTTAAAGAAAAAATATCATTTCTAATAAATGTTTATTTTAGTTGCTGATTTAAACCCGACAACATGAAACTTCTTTTCAACAAAATCTTTCTCAGCCACAATGTGGACAGCCCATACGAAGGGAAGTACCGTTTGGAGGAGTTTTCTGACCTTGAAAGCACAGAAGCAGACGGAGAAAAATACCTGAAACTCGTTCATTCGGAGGATTATATCAACAAAATCAGAAATGCATGTGAAAACAGTTTGTCAATTGCCGAAATTACGCTCAATCCGCTCAGCTATAGAGCAGCCTGCCAGGCTGTTGGGTTGTCGGTGAAAGCAGCTTTGAACGGTGATTTTGCTGTTGTCAGACCACCAGGACATCATGCTCATCGTGATAAAGCTTCAGGGTTTTGTTTGTTCAACAATATTGCAATTGCCACGCAAGTGTTGGTAAATGAAGGCAAACGAGTGTTTATTCTCGATATTGACGGGCACCATGGCGATGGTACACAAAGTATTTTTTATGCGAACAAGCAGGTGTTTTTCTGCTCTATTCATCAGCAAAATACTTATCCATTTACCGGTACTTTTCTCGAAATTGGCTCAGGAGAAGGGCTTGGTTGTACGCTTAATATTCCGATTCCCGAAAAAAGTGGTGAAAAAGAATTTCTTAAAGCGGTGGACAAAGCAATCATGGCTGCACAAAAATTCCAACCGGATGTAATCGGTGTTTCAGCAGGATTCGACGGGTATCGAAAAGATCGTTTACTTGGGCTTAATCTTACTTTGCATGCTTATTACGAATGCGGATACAAACTCAGCAAATCTTTTAAAAAAGTTTTTGCAGTGCTTGAAGGAGGTTATCATGCTGACCTTAAAGAATGTGTGAACATGTTTGTTGAAGGGGTAAACATTGGGGCCAAACCAACCAATATCCGATGGAATCAGGAACTGTCAATCGGATAAATCATCTTTTAAAACTCGTTAGAATTCCAATTTAAAACAAAATCAGCTTACATTTGCCGGAAAATTGAATCTATCCTATGGAATTACCACAATTTGCACTTGTTGCACTCGGCGTTCTGGTTGTTTTAATCATCATTCTTATCTGGTTTTACCCCGTATTTCATATTCTTTTCTCTAAAATATTCTTTGGTAAATTCAGTTCCCGATACATTGACGTTCATAAAAAATACACCGGGAAAAGTCCCTATGGTTACTGTATCAAAGACGATTTTGTCAACCACATAGCTGCATTTCACAAAATCAACAATTTACCTGTTTTCAAGAGCAATAAAGAAATCAGGTTTGGGAAAACCCCCTTTGGTTCAAGTTTCAAAACCGTTTATCTGAGCAATCCCAAGCCATTTTGTATTAATGCATTTCGTCTGGAGTTTTTCGATTTGAAAATCATTGGTGTGCGAAGTGAAATGTTTGAATCCGAAATGAAATCCTACTTTTTTTTCGTTGACAACAAATTTGTTATGGGTGAATACACTTTCAAAAACCCTAACGACAAGAAATTAAGAGAGATTTCCACGATTGTCCGGAAAAAATATCTCGAAGAAAAAAATGAGGAATCATTGAGTTTCATGATTCAAGGAAGTAATGATGCTCTCCTCAGATTCGAAAACACAGGTTTCAATCTATCCATAAAATACCTGGATAAATCTGATGAGGAAATTAATTTCAGAATTCAACAATACTGGAATACAAGCGTGAAGAGGGGATTCGAAGAAAGTGCCACTGATTTCGAAACTGAATTATTCGATAAACTATAATCTGAATCTTAGAAAATAAACCCGGATTCGTTGTGAAATAAATTTTCGTTAAACAAAGGCTTAACAAAATGTAAGGTTAATGATCCGGGCAAATTGATGATTATGACTGAATTTCAGTAGTTTCTTTTGCATCAGCCCGTTTAATGGAAAGGATTAATTCGGTTTTTTCATCTGAATAATCCAGGAGAATCAGGTCGCCTTCTTTGAGCCGTGAACCAATAATTTCTTCGGCCAATGGATCTTCCACATATTTTTGTATAGCCCTTTTCAGCGGACGCGCACCGAATTTTTCATCCCATCCTTTATCCACTATGAAATCTTTTGCCTTTTCGGTTAATTCAAGTGTGTATCCTAAGTCTCTGACCCTTGTAAACAGCGATTTAAGTTCGATATCAATGATTTTGTGAATGTGCTCACGTTTGAGTGAATCAAAAATGACAATGTCATCCACCCTGTTGAGAAATTCAGGTGCAAAAGTTTTTTTAAGTGCATTTTCAATAATGCTTTGAGAATACTTGTCTTTTGCTGATTCTCTGGCCGTAGTGTTGAAGCCGACACCTTGTCCAAAATCTTTCACCTGACGGCTGCCAATATTGGAAGTCATAATAATGATGGTATTTTTGAAATCAATTCTCCGGCCAAGACTGTCAGTAATCAATCCATCGTCGAGCACTTGCAGAAGCAGGTGAAAAACATCCGGATGAGCTTTTTCGATTTCATCAAGAAGTACGATAGAATAAGGTTTACGTCTGACTTTTTCAGTTAACTGACCACCTTCTTCATAGCCGACATATCCCGGAGGTGCACCGACCAATCTGGAAATTGAAAATTTTTCCATGTATTCGCTCATATCAATCCTGACCAAAGCATCTTCCGAATCGAACAGAAAGCGCGCAAGTATTTTTGCTAAATGGGTTTTACCTACCCCGGTAGGCCCAAGAAAAATGAAACTCCCGATTGGTTTGTTTGGGTCTTTAAGTCCAGCGCGGTTGCGGCGTATTGATTTGACAATTTTTTTAATTGCTTCATCCTGACCAATGACAGAGCCTTTGATTTCTTCATCCATATTTACCAGTCGTTTGCTCTCGCTTTGGGCAATACGTTTCATCGGAATTCCGGTCATCATTGCAACCACTTCGGCAACATTTTCTTCGGTAACGACTTCGCGATTTATGCTTGATTCAATTTCCCAGTTCTTTTTTTCCTGTTCAAGTTCATCCTGCAATTTACGTTCTATATCCCTGAAACGGGCAGCTTCTTCAAACTTCTGGCTGTTGATAGCTTTGGTTTTTTCAGACTTAATTTCTTCAATTCGGGTTTCGATTTGAATTATTCTGGAAGGAACATGCATGTTTGTAATGTGAACTCTCGCTCCGGCTTCATCAAGGGCATCGATAGCCTTGTCAGGAAGGTACCTGTCGCTGATATAACGATTGGTTAAAGTTACGCAGGATCGTATTGCTTCATCTGTATATTTTACCAAATGGTGATCTTCGTATTTTTCTTTAATGTTGTGGAGGATGGTTGTTGTTTCTTCTACTGTCGTCGGATCAATGATAATTTTTTGAAAACGACGCTCCAGTGCACCATCTTTTTCGATGTACTGACGATATTCATCCAGGGTTGTTGCGCCGATGCATTGAATTTCTCCTCTGGCAAGTGCCGGTTTAAACATGTTGGAAGCATCAAGGGAGCCGGAGGCATTACCTGCACCAACCAATGTATGAATTTCGTCGATGAACAAAATGATATCAGGATTTTTTTCCAGTTCATTGAGCACGGCTTTCATTCTTTCTTCGAATTGACCACGATATTTCGTTCCGGCAACAATAGACGCCAAATCCAGAGTAATCACACGTTTATTGAATAACGCACGGGATACTTTGCGTTGCACAATACGAGATGCAAGTCCTTCGGCAATAGCAGATTTGCCAACACCCGGTTCACCAATTAGAATAGGATTGTTTTTCTTTCGGCGGCTGAGTATCTGAGATATTCTTTCCAACTCACGTTCGCGACCAACAATGGGATCAAGTCTTCCTTCTTCAGCAGCACGGGTCAGATCCCGGCCAAAATTGTCAAGAACAGGAGTTTTGGATTTTGTATCACCTTGTTTTTTTGGTGGTTTGAACCCTTTATCTTCGAATTCGTCATCAGCCTGATCGCCGGGGAATTGATCCTTTGGATCGGATTTACCTGATTCTTCCGATGATTTGTTTTGCATTTCAATGTCCGATCTTAGAGATTGAAGTTCATTTTTCACACTTTCGTAATCGACTCCCTGTTTTTCCAAAGTGATAGAAACAAGATTATCTTCATCCTTAAGAATAGCAAGGAGCAGATGCTCGGTACCAATCAAATTGCTGTTGAAGAGCTTGGCTTCAAGATAAGTAAGTTTTAATGCGCGTTCGGCCTGCTTAACCAGAGGGAGATTTTCCGGTTTTCTTGTTCCGGGTTTAGCATTCGTTGTAATGTATTTTTCGATGGTTTTTCGCAATTCACTCAAATCAACACCAAGATAGTTTAATATCTGAATTGCAAGTCCTTCACCATCCCTGAGAATACCTAAGACAAGGTGTTCAACACCAATATATTCATTACCAACTCGTAACGCTTCCTCTCGACTGTATGTCAATACATCTTTTACGCGTTGCGAAAATTTTGCTTCCATTTTAGTTGTTTTGGATTAAGAAAAAATACTCAATCAAATTACGGTCCAAAAATGATTTAATTAATAACTGCCTTTGGAACAATTTGGATCGAATTTGTAAACTGTTGCATTTCATTTAAATAATTGCCTTAGTAAACATCATAACACTGAAAAATGTTCAACAGCAAAGATAACCGGAAGGTCTGACATTTGGTCAATTTCCTCCGAATTTTTTCAACAAAAAGGTGTTAAAAACAAATCTTAAGAGACTGATTTCAGTCCGAGATTATTTTGTACTTTTGCACGAAATACTTAGAGTAAGTATTTATCTAATTTTGAATAAGTTGAGTTGATGGAAAACAATAACGAAGAAGGCAGGATCGTAAAAGTAAACATTGAGAATCAGATGAAATCAGCCTACATTGATTACTCGATGTCTGTTATCGTTTCAAGAGCTTTACCTGACGTAAGAGATGGCCTCAAGCCTGTGCACCGCAGAATCCTTTATGGCATGTTTGACTTAGGAATACTTTCCAACCGGCCATATAAAAAATCTGCAAGAATTGTTGGAGAAGTTTTAGGAAAATACCATCCTCACGGAGATACCTCTGTTTACGATGCCATGGTAAGAATGGCTCAGACATGGTCGATGAGGTATCCACTGGTTGACGGACAGGGTAATTTTGGTTCGATTGATAACGACAGTCCGGCTGCAATGCGTTACACCGAAGCCCGGCTCAGAAAACTTGCCGAGGAAATGATTGACGATATCAACAAAGATACCATAGACTTTCAGTTGAATTTTGATGACACCCTTGAAGAACCTACAGTGCTCCCGGCTAAAGTACCCAATCTGCTTATCAACGGAACATCCGGAATTGCAGTAGGCATGGCAACAAACATGGCTCCGCATAACCTCGGAGAAGTGGTTGATGGCTGTATAGCATATATTGACAATAACGATATCAGCATCTCCGGCCTTATGGAATTCATTAAAGCACCGGACTTCCCGACAGGTGGTATTATTTACGGTTACGATGGTGTGAGAGAAGCATACGAAACAGGTCGGGGAAGAATAGTCCAGCGCGGGGAAGCTGTTGTAGAAACCACCTCATCAGGTAAAGAGCAAATTATTGTTACTTCTGTTCCTTATCAGGTGAATAAAGCTGAAATGATTAAAAAAACAGCTGACCTTATCAATGATAAGAAAATTGAAGGTATTGTTGACCTGCGGGACGAATCCGACCGTAACGGAATACGTATCGTGTATGATCTTAAGCGGGATGCTGTTACAAATGTAGTGCTGAATAAGTTGTATCAAATGACACCACTGCAAACATCATTCAGTATCAATAATATAGCCCTTGTTAATGGCCGTCCTGTTCAGCTCAATCTGAAAGATATTGTAAGACATTTTGTTGACCACCGGCACGATGTCGTAACCCGCAGAACTCAATACGAACTCAATGAAGCTGAAAAAAGAGCCCATATCCTCGAAGGTCTCTTAGTTGCACTCGATCATCTTGACGAAGTTATCAGCCTCATCAGGGCATCACAGACACCAGAGGAAGCCCGCGAAGGACTTATGACAAGATTTGGGCTCACCGACCTTCAGGCAAGAGCTATTCTTGATCTTCGTCTCCAGCGTCTTGTTGGCCTCGAAAGAGAAAAAATCAAAACCGAATACGAAGAACTGATCCTGAAAATCGAACAATACAAAAAGATTCTGGATGATAAAGAACTCAGGATGAACATTATAAAAAATGAACTCCTTGAAATCAAAGCAAAATACAATGATGAACGCAGGTCAACGATCGAATTTACTGCAACTGATTTCAGAATAGAAGATACAATTCCTGATGATGATGTTGTATTAACTATTTCTCACCTGGGATATGTCAAACGTACACCTTTAACCGAATACCGTGTTCAGGCAAGAGGTGGGAGAGGAGCTAAAGGCACGAGCACCCGCGATGAAGATTTTCTCGAGCATCTCTTCATTGCCTCCAATCACAATTATTTATTGCTCTTTACCGAAAAAGGAAAGTGTTACTGGCTGCGTGTCTTCGAAATTCCTGAAGGAAGCCGAACATCAAAAGGAAGAGCCATTCAAAATCTTATCAATATTGAACCTGACGACAAAATCAGGGCATTCATCAATACCAAAGACCTTAAAGACGAAAACTATGTAAATAGTCACTATATAATAATGGCTACAAGCAAAGGAGTAATTAAAAAAACTCCTCTTGAAGCATATTCACGCCCACGACAGAATGGTATCAATGCCATCATCATTCGGGAAGAAGATACATTGCTGGAGGCCAGATTAACCGACGGTCAAAGCGAAATCATAATGGCAGTGAAATCGGGTAGAGCCATTCGTTTTAATGAAGAAAAAGTAAGAGCAATGGGACGTAATAGTGCCGGTGTAAGAGGAATCACCCTTTCATCAGAAAAAGATGAAGTTGTAGGAATGATTTGCCTCGATGATGCCGGATTCGATGTACTGGTCGTCTCAGAAAATGGTTACGGTAAAAGATCAAAACTTGAAGATTACCGTGTAACAAACAGAGGAGGTAAAGGAGTCAAAACACTAAACATCACTCAAAAAACCGGTGACCTGATATCAATTAAAAATGTAAAAGATTCGGATGACCTTATGATTATTAATAAATCAGGACTAACCATCAGAATGGCTGTTTCAGCACTCAGAGTTATGGGACGCGCCACACAAGGCGTCAGGCTCATCAACCTCAGAGACGATGACAGCATAGCTGCAGTTGCAAAAGTGGAACTTGAAGAAAATTCGAAAGAAATAGAAGATTTCGATGAAATAGATGAAACCGGTGAAACAGATACTGACACCAGTATTATCAATTAATTTACCTATGAAATATTACTTTTGCCCCAATCAACTTACAGTTTTTTTTGGTGTGACTTTTGTTTGAAATCAAATAATCTTAAATATTAAATCAGCAAATTATGAAAAATGTCTTTTTGATCGTATTAGGAATAATGTTAGCTTCTGCTACTTACAGTCAGGTAAATAACCGTACAGCAGCATTTAATCATCTGAGATATGGGAGACTTGACAAAGCCAAAGAAGCTATTGATAAAGCCGTTGAACATCCAAAAACCATAGCTGATGCAAAAACATGGTTCTACTATGGTAACGTTTATCTTGCTATTCAGCTTTCCGAGGAAGATGAATTCGGAAAACTTGATGAAAATGCTTTGGACAAATCATTCCAGGCTTACCAGAAAGCTTTGGAACTGGATGAAAAAGAAGAACACAAAGCAGAAATAAATGAACGTCTGATTGTTTGCTCCGAACAGTATTTCAACCGCGGCGTAGGCTATTACAATGAATCCAGATTTGAAGATGCATCATTATCATTCGAACAAGCAGTGCATATTTCCAATAGCCTGGGAGTAGTCGATACAGTTGCCAATTTTTACACGGCTCAAAGCGCATTTTTTTCCAATAACTATGAAAAAGCCAAGCAGTACTTTGAAAAATTGAAAAGTATTGATTTTAAAGATCCTGCAATTTACAGATTTATGACCGAGATTTACAAAACTGAAGGGGATACAGTTACAGCTTTAACAAACATTCAGGAAGGAAGAGAAAAATTTCCGGAAGACTTCAGTCTAATTATCGAAGAAATCAACATTTATCTTGCAACAGGCGATAAAGATAAAGCGATGGAATTATTACAACTGGCTATCACCAAAGATCAAACAAATCCAACACTATTTTTTGCAGTTGCAACCAATTACGATCAACTTGGAAATTTTGAAGAAGCAGAAAAAAATTACAAAAAAGCAATAGAACTTGATAGTGTTTATTTTGACCCAAATTATAACCTGGGCGCTTTGTATGTTAATAAAGCTATCGCTATCACCGAAGAAGCCAATGTATTGCCACTCGACCAACAGGAAAAATTTGAAGAATTGAAACAAAAAGCAAATGAATTTCTTGAAAAATCAATTCCTTATCTTGAAACAGCTGACCGGCTAAACCCTAATGATGTCTATGTACTTAGAACTTTGCGCGATATTTATGCACGACTTGGCATGCTCGACAAAATGAAAGAAATGGATCAAAAACTCCAGGAAAAAAATCAAGATTAATAAATTAATAGGGAAGGACAAAAAAAGTGTTCTTCCTTTTTTTAATAACAATTATTTAACATAATATAAATTATAGTACATTTTTTATCATCAAAAAAGAAGAGCAATTTTATCCTTAAATTGCTCTCTTTTAAAAGTAAAAAAAAATTATTGGATCACCATTCTGCCCGTTGATGATAAATTGGAGGTAATATCAGTTAATTTTACAAAGTATAATCCACGCTGAAAATTATTTACAGGAACATAAATATCGCCTGATGAAACAACATCTTTGCGATAAATTTCAAAGCCCAGTGAATTAAAAATTTGCAAAATTCCATTTTTTACACGATAATTATTGTTGCAGTAAACAGTAATAAAAGATGTTGCCGGATTTGGATAAATTGTTATGGATAATTCTGCAGGTTTCGGATTGAATTCCGGAATAGCAACCAACAAACTATTCATAGCTCCCGGAGTACCATAATCATTTTCTGAAGCCATCCAATTTTCGGCAAGTGCGTTGTCGAGCACCGGATGTATGAGTTCAAGTGTTGGTCCTCCTCCGTTTGCTTGTGGCGGCCACGGAGGAGTACTCAGATAATGAACAGTATCAATAAGAATGCCCTCGTGATTAAATACACGCAAAAATTCACCGTCGCTGCTCAGGCCAAAATCTATCTCACCGATATAATTCGTTACTTCAGGATTTAGCGAAGAAAATGCCACTGAATCTCTGCAAAGAACCAGATAATTTTCTGAAGGAATAATCGTACCGGACGGAAAGGTAAAAATATGTTCATCGTTGTCATCTTTGAAAGACCATCCGGTAATATTCAGGTCATATTCATGCGGATTGTAAAATTCTATCCAGTCTTCTGTATCAAACCAACTAGCTGATTTGTAATTTATTTCATTGATAATCAGCGAATCAATGTATAATTTTGGTTTAAAATGTGCAATAACACTTTCCCAGGTATTCAGGTTAATGGTAACTGCTTCATCATATATGCCTGGATTTGGAGTGTGATTTGCCAGTTCCCAGTAATCAAATTCAAAATTTGGATCGGTGGCAACTGCCTTTAATTTGACATCAATTCCTCCATAATATTCTCCGTTGAAGGGAAAATCTTCCAGTTCCAATGAATTAAGATGAACAATGCCAACATCAGGAGGATCAGCATTGACAGCAAACTCGTAAGGACCCGTCAGATTGTAACATGTCATAAGTCCTTCGCTCAAATAATCGCATCTTTCAGAGATAAAATTCCTCATCTTTGTTACATTGCTGTTCCATTTTGTCATAGTCCCCCCCCATCTTGAAACATGTTCCGGCATCTCCGGTGCAATAAGATTTGTAATGCTGTCGAGGTAGGTCAACAAATCGTCTTTTATGAAAACAGTATTTTTCAGGTCAATGTAGCGCGAAACATAATACTGATAAACGAATGGATTTTCCAAGAGCTTGTTTAAAATTGCAATGTGTTTTTGAGGATCGGAATAACTGGACAGATTTTCAGGAAAACAAGGAGGAACATAAGGATTTTGACCAGGTATTCCGGTGTAATTGATATAATGGCCGAGTATTGCATCGTCATCCCACAATATGTATCCCCATTTCTGATGTTCTCCTTCCGGGTTTTTTCCGCGCCACCAGCCCACATTCCAGTTTAACCAGTCAGAGCATACCACAAAAGAATTTATAATTACATAATCAATCAGGCTTTTATAATCATACTGGGCATCGATAGAAGTAAAAACTATTGGATTATTAATATCACTTCCAAGGATGTAAGCCCTCAGGTCCATCCATTCATCAATAGCCTGCTGACCGCCATATTGTGCCCACAAATTACCCCAATACATCAAAAACTGAACGTCATATTTGCCCTGGTTGTAATAGAAGTCTGTAAAGTCGTGGTCACTTACTTTTTCTCTTATTGAGTAAACACCCCAGTAATTTCCGTTGGCATATAAAATGCATCTTGCTCCTTTCCTGACATCGAGGCGCATTCCTGACTTTTGTGCCAGGTTTTGTGTCCAGATATCCCGGGTGTGTGCTGCTGTATCTTTTCCGGGATAATTATCATCGCCGGCTGCCCGAAGAATTATCCGTTGAAACTCATCACGATCTGAAAGTGGCAGCAGTTTTTCACAAATTGCATAGTTGTAACCCATTTCGTCGCGTGTAATCCAGTCGATACTGCGCTGTGGATTAACCCATGAGTCCTGCCCGTGTTTGTTATATTCACCATAGGCTATATTGGTCCTTTCTTTATCTTCGTTGAAGTATTCCATTGTTCCCTGAGGGTACATTGATGCATTTCCGTTAAGTAGTTGGACTAATTGATTCCCTGAACCGGAGATTACAGGCAACGTATGTTCTTCGTTGATAAAGTAAGTGTTAAACTCAATAAAGCCCGGCAGTATCTGCGGATTGTCATGAAATGATCTTGCCTGGACAAGCTTTGTTTGTGAAACCTCAATGGGTGAAGTGTAAAGTGATGATGAACTTACCGGCACATCTCCATTTGTTGTGTATCTGATCTCAACTTCGGGATCATTGCAGGTGATGGTAATGGTTTGAGCCTGGTCGTAAAATCCGGCCTCAACGCTCATCTGAGGTTTTTCAGCATAACCAATATATGGCGTTGATGTATTGTTGGATGCCAGGGGAGTAGGATTTGTGAAAATTACCCATGTATCAGATCCATCAATCACTCTGCCACGTGAATGTCCGAGTTGGGTAGTCTGCAACTGCGTCTCATCAAGAATATTCCCTTCTGAATCACTAAAGATTATATGGTCAGGATTCTCTTTTGTCTGGTTTAATTTGAAATTTGTATGATAATGATTACCTGAAACAAGGTCTCGTCCTGAAGCCCAAAACCTGAGAAAACTGTTTGCAAAAATAGTAGTCCCTTCAGGAATTACCCATTTCATGGGATTTCCTGGTCTGTCGCTCAAAAAATATCCGCTTAGATCAACCGGTGAATCACTTGTGTTAAAAAGTTCTATCCAATCTTCATATTCCTGATAATTATCAGTAAACTGACTCAGATTGGAAACCGAGTATTCGTTGATGAAAACTTGTGATTGAGTAGAATTACCAACGATAACAGCTAAAACAGCGAGTACAAAGTAAAGTTTTTTCATTGCTGGAATTTTTGAATTTTAGTTTGAAAAAAATAAAACAAAGTATAATTAGTAACAATCAGTTGTCAAAATTAATGATTTTCATGCAAATGATAAAAAGCAAGAGATACTTTCTCCATTCAGATCAAAAGATTGTTCTGACCTGAGTAAAAAAAAGAGGTTGATCTTTCGGGGAACAACCTCTTTTTCATGGATTTTACTATTTATATTAACTATACAAGTTTCACATTAACAGCGTTTAATCCTTTTTTTCCTTGTTTGATATCAAACGAAACCTCATCGTTTTCGTTTATTTTGTCAACCAAACCTGAAACATGAACAAAGATATCTTCGTTCGTTTCTGTATCTTTAATAAAACCAAAACCTCTGGTTTCGTCAAAGAATTTTACTTTACCTTCTTTCATAAAAAAAATTGATATTTAATAAATTAGCGGTGCAAAAGTAAACAATTTCATTTAACAGCTATTAATTTTTAAAAATTTTCAAATTCTCACTGAAATTTCCGTTTGCTATTGGCAGATAAAAATAAGCCTATTTTTGTCAAAAAAAGACAATGACAAAAATTGCAGTTTTCCCGGGTTCGTTCGATCCCATCACAAAAGGTCACGAAGACATAATCATCAGAGCAATTCCGCTGTTTGATAAAATCATTGTTGCAATCGGACAAAATCAGGACAAGAAAGTATATTTTTCGATTCAGAAACGGCTTGAATTTTTGCGTATTGTTTTTAAAAATTATCCGACAATACAAGTTGAAGAATATTCCGGTTTGACCGTGGATTTTTGCAAAAAAATAGGTGCCCGGTTTATCTTGAGAGGTTTAAGAACATCAGCAGATTTTGAATTTGAACGTTCGATTGCACAGGTAAACAAAAAACTACATCCGGAAATTGAAACTGTATTTTTGCTTACACTTCCTGAATACACTGCACTAAATTCTTCTGTTATACGCGATATTTTGCGCCATGGTGGTGATCCTTCACAATTCATCCCCGAAGGTTTGAGTTTGCATTAAGAACAGCAGCTATACCTTCTGAAAGAAATTCCCAAATATTATTTTTACCCACAAAAGTATTGTTTCCCTGGTTCATAATCCCCTGCTCCTTTTGAGATTTTCAATTATCTTTGCACTTATAATTATGCCATCATGTCACAATCAAACTGCAGAAGTTAATTTTCCTGATGAGGCATTATTGTTGATTGATGGCCGTTTCATTAAAAATAATCACTCCTATGCTTGGCAACATTATAAAAAAATTATTTGGGACCAAAGCCGATAAAGATATTAAGGAAATCAGTCCAACACTTGATGAAATCCTAAAATCTTACGAAACCATTCAAAACCTTTCAAACGACGATCTCCGTGCTAAAACCGTTGAATTCAGGGAAATAATAGCAAAAAACATTGCCGAAGAAGAGGCCAAAATCATTGATATCAGAAAGCGCATTGATGCAGAAATCGATATGGCAATGGATGAAAAAGAAAAACTCTACAATGAAATTGATCATTTGGAAAAACTCAGTTATGAAAAAACTCAGGATATTCTGAATAAGATACTGCCCGAAGCTTTTGCCGTGATAAAAGAGACTGCCCGAAGATTCAAAGAAAACGAAGAGGTAATTGTGACTGCGACGCAAATGGATCGTGATCTTGCCACACGTTACGATCATGTAAATATTGTTGGCGATAAGGCTCATTATAAAAATCAATGGATGGCCGGCGGAAACATGATTAAGTGGGATATGGTGCATTACAATGTACAGCTCATTGGCGGCATTGTGCTTCACCAGGGCAAAATTGCCGAAATGGCCACTGGTGAAGGGAAAACCCTTGTAGCAACACTTCCGGTCTATCTTAACGCCCTGCCTGGTAAAGGAGTTCACCTTGTAACTGTAAACGACTATCTGGCCAAGCGTGACTCTGAGTGGATGGGGATGCTCTACATGTTTCATGGATTAAAAGTGGATTGTATTGATAAGCATGAACCCAACTCTGAAGCCCGTCGTAAAGCTTATCTGGCTGATATTACTTATGGTACCAATAATGAATTTGGTTTCGATTATCTGCGTGACAATATGACCGGTAATCCCGACGAACTGGTTCAACGACCTCACAATTACGCCATCGTTGACGAGGTAGACTCGGTTTTGATTGATGATGCACGTACGCCATTAATTATTTCAGGTCCGACAGCTAAAGGCGAAAACCAACTTTTTGACGAAATGAAGGAAAACGTCAGCCGTCTATACAATGCTCAGCGAAACCTTGTTACCAAATTGCTGGCTGACGCCAAGCAAATACTCACCAAAGATAATGTTAGCGACGAAGATCAGAAAAAAGGCGGAGAACTTCTCCTTCGCGCACATAACGGCCTGCCTAAAACCAAAGCACTCATCAAATTTCTCAGCGAACCCGGTATGAAGTCGCTGATGACCAAAACCGAAGGTTTTTATATGCAGGAGCAAAGCAAGCACATGCACATCATTAACGACCCTCTTTATTTTGTAATTGATGAAAAAAACAATTCCATCGAACTAACCGAAAATGGACACGATCTGCTGAGCGCTTCATACAATGATCCGACTTTTTTCATTATACCCGATTTAGGTGCTGAACTGGCCGATTTAGATAAATCTGACCTTTCGGATATTAAAAAAGCTGAAAAACGCAACGACCTGATGCGTGAGTTTTCGGTAAAATCTGAACGCATCCATACTGTAAACCAGTTGCTTCGTGCTTACTCAATGTTCGAACGTGATGTGGAATACGTCGTGATGGACAACAAAGTAAAAATAGTAGATGAACAGACAGGACGTATCCTCGAAGGGCGGCGCTATTCCGACGGACTTCATCAGGCTATCGAAGCCAAGGAAAATGTCAAAATTGAAGCTGCAACCCAAACCTATGCGACCATTACCCTCCAAAATTATTTCAGAATGTATAAAAAGTTGGCCGGAATGACCGGTACAGCCGAAACTGAAGCTGGTGAGTTATGGGATATTTACAAACTTGATGTGGTGGTTATTCCAACCAACCGACCAATCATACGCGACGACCGTGAAGACCTGGTTTATAAAACCAAACGCGAAAAATTCAATGCTGTAATTGCTGACATCGAGAATCTGGTGAATGTGAAAAGACCCGTACTGGTTGGAACAACTTCCGTTGAAACCTCTGAGTTGCTCAGCCGAATGCTCACACGTCAGCATATTTCGCACAATGTGCTGAACGCCAAATTGCATCAAAAAGAAGCTGACATTGTGGCCGAAGCAGGTAAGCCCGGCAGAGTGACCATTGCAACCAATATGGCCGGTCGTGGTACTGATATTAAATTAGGTCAGGGAGTTAAAGAAGCCGGTGGTTTGGCAATTATTGGCACTGAAAGACATGAATCACGTCGTGTTGACAGGCAGTTGCGCGGTCGTTCAGGACGTCAGGGAGATCCGGGAAGCTCTCAGTTTTTTGTTTCTCTCGAAGATGACCTTATGCGAATGTTTGGCTCTGAGCGGATTTCAAAAATTATGGACCGGATGGGACTCAAAGAAGGTGAGGTAATTCAGCATTCAATGATTACCAAATCAATTGAAAGAGCACAGAAAAAAGTGGAAGAAAACAACTTCGGTATTCGTAAACGACTTCTCGAATACGACGATGTTATGAATCAACAACGTGAGGTTATCTATCGTCGCCGGCGCAATGCCCTGTTTGGCGAACGACTTGAAGTGGATATCTCAAACATGATGTTCGACCTGTGCGATCAAATCATTTCCGACTATCAGGATAACGGAGATTTTGAAGGATTTAAAATGGAAGTTCTCAGAGATATGGCATTGTCCATCCCTTTCGATGAAAAAGAATTTCTTCAGGAGTCAAAAGATTCGCTGACCCAGTCGCTCTATAACAAAGTTTATCAGTCGTACAAGCTAAAAATGAAAACCATAGGTGATAAGGCTGCTCCAATCATTAAAGATGTTTATGAAAACAATACAACCTATACTAATATTGCCATCCCAATTACCGATGGAATAAAGACCAGACAAATAATCGTCAATCTGAAAAAAGCCTACGAAAATGGCAGTCGGGAAATCAACCTTGCTTTCGAAAAAAGTGTAACCCTTAGCATGATTGATGAAGCCTGGAAAGAACATTTGCGGGAAATGGACGACCTGAAACAATCGGTTCAGGCTGCTAC
>RZYY01000538.1 GCA_009930115.1 Sphingobacteriia bacterium
AGTTGTCAGCTCTAAAACCAATAAGCGTAGTTTATGATTCAGCGTTTCTTTAATCTCTGCAGTGGTATAAGGATTTCTGATAACAGGTCGCAAATCACCCGTATATGAGCCTGATCTGGGTATGTCGCAACCCCCATGAGGATTGGGTGGTCGTGCAATATGGAAGCCATATTGTTAGTGATCTCATTGATTGTTCCCGGAATGGTATTGAAAAAATAGGATTGCCCATTCACGTGAAAAAGCTTCCCCGTAAAATATGATGAATCATTACACATACAATTTCTTTAGCAACATGAATTCAATAGTTTTCAAGTTGGCTCCCTGTCACTGAAAAATGACAGGGAGCCAGTGGTGTCAGGCAGATATTCCGCCGGCAATTGATGCTCCAACAGCAGCTACATACGTGTAAATTTCAACCCCGCTACACCCCGGGTTGTTACAGCCACAGTCTTCTACACCTTTGGTAACTTCAACTTCGTCAATTTGCGCTTCCAGCTTGTCCAACTCTTTTCTCGCTTTTGCCAAATCAGCCTTAAACTGTTCTTTTGTCTTTTTTGTCATAATTTTACCTCCTAATTTTAAATGAGTGAAACTACTTAAACAATCACTCCAGAAGCAGAATGAATCCTATTTATTTGCAACTGGTTCTTCTATTCCTGATTCATGGCAGTTAGAACGGCTATTAATCTCTCCTCGGTTAGTTTACGCGATGATATTGACTTGCCGTTAATGGTGATTGCAATCACATCTTTCTCCATTTTCTTTATTTTTTCAATCAGCCAGGAAGAAATAAGATTGATTGCAACCCCAGATCCTATCGTTAAAAGGAATGCGGATACTTCAACCAACCCGAAACTTTCAGTTGGCGAATAGTCAACCATTTCTATTTCACTATCGGTATCTCCAATCTGTTGTTTCACACCTTCAGCCAATTGCTTAGAATCCATTTCAAATAGCTCCTGCAAAATTTCGTCTGAATAGGCCTGAACTTCAATTTTTATCTGTTTCA
>RZYY01000539.1 GCA_009930115.1 Sphingobacteriia bacterium
TTGTCCGAATACTTGTCCAGGTATTGTTGAAAACCCGTTTCACCCCATTCCTTTTTCAGTTCATCTGCATAAGTATTGTTTGAATAAAACAACTGAATCCCCTTTTCTTTGTAGGTTAACAGCTTTTCGTTGATGATTTCCTCATCGGCCCTTCTGTCGCCAAAATAGGAGCTGTGTTTATCAAATGCCAGGGCAATGCAAATGCCAAAAGCCAGGGCCAATTCAGCAAAATCCGGCATGCTGGATTTATTACCTACATCCAGAATGGTAACACCCAGCATATCATAATCCAGCCCAAGCCTTTTTTCATAATCCAGCAAGACTTTTTTCTGATAGTCTGTTTCAATCAGGATGGCTTTTTTGCTGAAAAATATTTCGTTAAGATCAGTCGAAACAATATTTCTGAATTTGTTTTTCAATGATTCCATACAGGAACATTCCGGCGCTTTTACTTTTGTGCCGTTTCCTTCGTTGGAGACAATCCTGACCGAATCAAAATCCGGCAACGTGACAAAATTGGTTGAATGGGTGATGTAAATCACCTGGTTTTTTTCGCTCAGATTTCGCAATGCCTTGTACAGGTTGCGTTTCATCCTTGGATAGAGATACATTTCCGGTTCTTCTATCATCAGGATGAATCCCACACTTTTATGCCGGTTGTAGGCATCCAGAATAGACAATATGATGGCATTCTGTACGCCTTCTCCCAGCGCTCTCAAAGGAGTCTCCCGGTCTTCTTCATACAGGCACAGTTCCAGGGACTGGTAAAAATCCTTTGAAGTGATGGGTTTGAAGATAATATCCCATCGGGTATCGTCGGGATCCAGTTCGTATCCCAGATAATCCAGCATGGATTTGCGGATGGTTTCTTTTAATTGAGAAAAAGCTTCTGTCCGCAAAGTGATCATGGCCTCTTCTATACATTGGTCAAACCATTGTTTGCGGGGTATCTCTGTTTCCGTGCCGTCAGTATTCATCATGGAAATGGTGTTGTCTTTCCTGAGAAAA
>RZYY01000540.1 GCA_009930115.1 Sphingobacteriia bacterium
GTTTTAAGCTCACCACGAATGGTTGCATAGCTGTATTTGTCGGGCTGGGCAGAGTTTGCAGCCAGATTGGCCCATTGATGCGGAATCAGTCCGAGCAAAATTTTATTTGCTGTTCCTTCTTTTACTACAGTTTCAACAGTGAAATCGGTGCGTACTACAGCGGTAGATTCGTTGTAAGTATAGTCAGCTGTTGTTTTTACAGGAAAAACATAAGCGTATTTTTTATATTCGTTTGCTACTGTGGCTACATTGCTGGCTGTAAGTGGGATAAATGCGAGCGACCAATAATTTTTTCCGTTCAGCGTGGAAGTATAAGTTGTTCCGTTTTTGGTCCATGTGCTTCCTGCAGGTGCATAAATGGCAAAGTCGGCACCATTGCGGGCATTTTCCACTATCAGCATTTCGTTGTTTACGGTCACAGTTCCGAGATTTACCTTTACCTGAGCCACATCGCTGTTTCCTTTTGTAAAATACAGAAAAGGCATTCCGATACCCGAGCTTGCTTCAAAATTGCGCGTGCCATCGTTCCAGTTCATGGTTACTGTCCAATCCGAAAAATCGGACACGGTTGCTTTTGTAGTAGCCAAATTTGAAACGCCAACCACTACGGGAAGCTGATCGTCAATTACTCCGCGTGGAATGTAACTTACCACCAGGCCGTCGTTTACAGTTTTGAGTGTAAAAGGATAATTAAAAAGGTTGTCGGCATGATTTTCCTTCACGAGTTTCGACCACCAGTCGTTTGTGGGTACAGGTTTTCCGGCAGCAGCGCCACTCAGTTGCGGAGTGCCCGAGGGGAAACCATTTCGTCCGGCTGCATCGGTGCCTGGAAATGTTTTGGTATAACTTCCACTTCCCACATTTACTACCTGAGCCTGTAAGCCCGATAGTATCATTAGACAAATGAATAATACGAGAGAAAATGTTGTGTTGAGTTTTTTCATTTTGTTTTTATGAGGGAGAATGGAAAATAATATCAGGGCATGATTGCATGAAACAGCCT
>RZYY01000541.1 GCA_009930115.1 Sphingobacteriia bacterium
AAGTAAGGATACTCCCCCTTTAGGGGGTCGGGGGGCAAACATCGCACACTCTTACCACTATACTGCCACAAACACATGGCCGGCTTCGGTTTTGTTTACCGGAATAGGGATGTTGGATTCTTTCAATCCCTCAAGATGAAATTGAATAGCTTCGTAAATGTATTTTTCGGTTCTTTCTTTTGTGCTACCGGTAGCAATACATCCGGGCAAATCAGGCACATAGGCGCTGTAGCCTGTCTTGGTTTTTTCGATAATAATCAGGTACTTTCTCATATTATTCAGGTTTTATTTCTGCTTGTTTTAAAACGGCACTTAAAGTTCCTTTTCCCACTTCATCGGAAAGTTTATGACCGGCAATGGTAACCAATCCGCTTTTGTGCGGGTGTTTAAACTGGCAGTGGCTACTTCACTGCCTTGCCAGGTACCAGCCGTTTTTTTCCACCAAATTTATCAGATCAATAACTTTCATGAAAACAGAAATCAGGTTGTTTAACTTTTCAATAGCCACCGAAACAATAGCAGCATTTTGGCCATAAATCCTTTCCAATTCTCGCTCCCATTTCAGCAAGTGTAGTTTGCCATTTTGGTTACAAAAGTACAATTTTTATGGTCAGGTCAGGTTCGGATATAACGCCGCTGTCTTTTTACTTTACAAGTTAAAGGTTCGGGAATTAGCCATTCCTTTGGATTGGTTTCCCCTGATCCTGGATGCCACCAAAGAACAAAAAAACAACTGGCGTTTCATTGGCGGCGGTGAAGGCATTCACTGGGAAGCGCTGGATTTTTAGACATATTGGTTGAGGAGTTGCTGTGATTAAAATATTGAGGCTATGCATTCCCACCGCGCCCCCTTCCCCTAAAGGGGCGAGCCTACGCACATTCCAATCACATTCAAACCAGCGAGCTTACCAGCAATCCAGGAATTCGTCCGAAGTAAGGACACTCCCCCTTTAGGGGGCAGGGGGGGTAAAGCCTTTCATCCCACCGCACCCCCTCCCCTAA
>RZYY01000180.1 GCA_009930115.1 Sphingobacteriia bacterium
TCAGCTAGTCCAGGATTATCAAAAATTTGAAAAGCTTCACCAATCCGGAGGTATCTCTCAAAATGATCTTGAAAAACTCGCCCTGGAAATTAATATTCTGAATGAACAAATAAATGCCTCCAAAAAGCAGGAAGAAAGCGCCTATTGGCAGCTGAAAATAATGGAATCGGGAGCCCGGGATGAGATAATCCAGTCTCTTGAGGCCCAGCTTCAGGCAGCAAAATCCGACCTGCTCCTTGCAGAAAACAAAATCCAGCACACAAAAATCACAAGCCCCATCCAAGGCAGAATCAGCGGAATGTTTCTGGATAAAGGAGAAAATCTGAATATTGGCACACCAGTTCTTTCTATCATAGATCCCCAGGATCTCTGGGTTAGAGTCTACATTCCTGAAGATGAAATCGGCAAAATTTTTATAAATCAGGAAGCCCAGCTTACAGTGAACACTTTCCCAAATGAAATTTTCACAGGAAAAGTTACTCAAATTTCCGACCAAGCCCAGTTTACACCAAAAAATGTTCAAACCAAGGACCAGAGAACAAGCACTGTCTTCCCGGTGAAGATTCAGATCAGCGGGGGATTTGACCAGCTTAAGCCGGGGATAACCGCCGACGTGAAAATGCTGCCTCAGGAGAAGGTTGAAGATGAATAAAAATATCCAAATAAATGATCATCAAGATGACAAATGTGTGATCATTCTAAACAATTTAACCAAAGAATTTGAAGATAAGAGAGTTGTGGATCAGCTCACTTTTTCCGTGCCATCTGGAAAAATTTTCGGATTTCTAGGCCCAAACGGATCTGGAAAATCAACAACAATCAGAATGATCTGCGGAATTCTCAGCCCCACCTCAGGAGAAGGAACCGTCCTGGGGTATGATATCAAAAAAGAATCGGAATCTATTCGTCTCGGAATCGGCTACATGTCTCAAAAATTCAGCCTTTACCAGGATCTTACAGTAGAAGAAAATCTGCTTTTTTACGGTAAAATATACGGAGTGGATGGAGAAAAATTAACCCACAGAATCCAGGAGATTCAGTCATTCCTCCAGCTTGAAAAGCGGTTAGGTGATATCGTAGATACCCTATCCGGGGGCTGGAAGCAAAGAGTGGCCTTGGGTTGCGCTCTTCTTCATAAACCAAAGCTCCTGATTCTCGACGAGCCAACTGCCGGGGTGGATCCTGTTTCCAGAAAAGTTTTTTGGGACATCCTAAAAGGTCTGGCAGCAGAGGGTATCAGCATCCTCATCACCACTCACTACATGGACGAGGCGGAGCTCTGCGATCTAATCGCCATTATTTATCAAGGGAATTTGATATCCTTCGGCACTCCAGAGGAAATCCGGATTAAGCATAACGAAAAAAATATTGAAGACTCCTTTATCAGCATCGTCACCCAGGGAGGGGATAAATGGTATGAGTAGACTGCGCTTCAAAGCCATTGTTTACAAGGAATTTATACATATAAAAAGAGACAAGCCCAGCCTTGCCATTGCTTTCATGATGCCTCTGATGCTTTTATTCCTTTTTGGATATGCAGTGACCACAGATGTGGAAAATATAGATTTGGTTGTTTACGACCAATCCAGAAGCCAGGCCAGCCTTGAGCTGATTGAGAATTTTACCCAGTCCGGAGTGTTCATTTTTAAGGAATATGCAGCATCTATGGATGAGGTTGAAAGTGCCTTGGATTCGGGGAACAGCAGGACAGCCCTGGTTATTCCACCAAATTACCATAATGATATTTACCGCATTCAGGGGCCGGAAGTCCAGATTCTTGTTGATGGCTCAGATCCAATGATTGCCAGGACGGCAATGAATTCTGCTTTGATTATCGGGCAAAATATGAACATTCAGATGATAGGGCAAAGTGGGGGACAAAGCAGCGGGCGGGGGATCTCCTTTCAGCCCAGAGTTTGGTACAATCCGGAAATGAAAAGTTTGAATTTTAACATTCCAGCTCTGATAGGATTAATTTTGCAGAACATCACAGTAATGCTCACCGCATTCACCCTGGTTCGGGAGAGGGAAAGAGGCACCTTGGAGCAGCTGATAGTAACACCAATTAAGCCCGTTGAGCTGATGGCAGGGAAGCTGGTTCCCTATATAGCAATCGCTGCAATAGATGTGGTAGTGGCCTTGGGAGTAAACACACTTTGGTTTGGAGTTCCCGTGCAAGGATCCTTTGTGCTGCTGATTTTATTATCCACCATATTTTTGGTAGCGGCTTTGGGAATCGGATTGCTGATATCAACTATTGCCAAAACTCAGCTTCAAGCAATGCAGGCAACCATAGCATTTTTGCTGCCAAGTATTCTGCTTTCAGGATTCATGTTCCCCAGGGAAGCAATGCCAGAAATTATTCAAGCTTTAGGGATGCTGATTCCCTTAACATATTTTTTAGAGATACTCAGAGGAATCATTGTCAAAGGAGTCGGCTTGAGCCACCTGTGGCAACAAGCCCTCATTTTATCCATATTCTCCGCCGGGATAATCACCATCGCATCAATCAAATTCCAAAAAAACATGGACTAGGGGACGCTTCCATTTTCTGCGGGTTATCCACAGGGTTGAGGTTGTGGATAACGCGCTGAAAAAAGAAGCGTCCCAGCTTCAGTCCTTCTTGAATTTGCGAATTTCTCCATCTTCTATCCAGATTGTGTTTTCTCGCTTTCCACCCAAAGATCCGTGGGTGTAGCCAATTACATTAAATCCAGCATCTCCCAAAATTTTCGCAAATTCCTCATAATTATCACATCTGCCCCGAATGCAGGTGGAAATATGCACCGTATCTGCACCCGACTTCCGTATCTTCTCAATCTTACTTTTTAAATTTTCCACCGGCCCCTCATTGCATCCCGGGCAGGTATTAAAAGCAACAAGCTGTAAATCTTCATCTTCAGCATACTCCCCAAAAGCATCAACCCTGTCATTAAAAGTTCTGAAACAACCATTAGCGGAACACTTTTTAGAAATCTCCCCGCAAATAAAAATCATAATTTTTTTCATTTTATGTACCTCCTGCACAATCTTTGACTTATACTATTTATATAGAAAAAATAAATTAAATGAATTAAACAAAATATAAATCTATATTTTAAACTCTTTTTAAACTAATTCAAGTTCGGGGGCAGGGAAAATGAAAAAAAATCCTAAAACAAAATCTCAAATAAATCCTCAGAAAAAATTCACAATTTCTGCCTTCATGATCTCATTCTTTATCTTAACAGTAATAAGCCTCTCTATTTTCCCTAAAATTATTTCAAATGACAAAAACGAAAATGAAAATGAAAAGAATATTTTTGAAATTCAAAGTTTGACCATACAAAGGCAAAACACTGAAGAAACTCAAAAATATAAAGAAGTGATTATTCAAGCTGAAATAGCCGACACACAGGAGAAGAGAAATATTGGTTTAATGAATCGTAAGGAATTGCCTCAAAATATCCAAGGAATGCTTTTTGTTTTTGAAGATAAAGTTCGTAGCGGCTTTTGGATGAAGGATACTTTTATTCCACTGTCTATAGCTTTTCTTGATGAAGATGGAAGAATCCAGGAAATTATAAATATGGATCCTTGTTCACAAGAAGCTCAGAATCAAGATTGCCCAGTATATTATCCAGTAATGGAATATAAGTATGCACTGGAAGTTGAAAAAGGATTTTTTGAAGAACAAGAAATCCGCACAGGGGATAGTATTAAAGGGTTGCCATAAGAAAAAATGTATGATAACATAATAACACTTTAATACTTTACTTAGATAAAGCGCACGCTGGGACGTTTCCATTTTCCGCGCATTATCCACAGCCTCAACCCTGTGGATAACGCGATGAAAATAGAAACGTCCCCTCCGCAGGAAGGTGGTTTTTATGCCCAGATCTTTTGAAACTCCTCTCGGTGTGAAGGATTATACTCCCGAGAGTTTTAGAAAAATAGAAACTATAATCAACGGTGCCAGGAGTATCGCAACCCGATTCTCTTACCAGGGCATAAAAACTCCGGCAATCGAATATTACCAAACTGTTGGCCTCAACTCACAGATCCGGGAGGATGAACTTATTCGCTTCACAGGTCCCTTGGGCCGCATGCTCATAATCCGCCCAGACCTGACAACTCCCATTGCCCGCATTGTGGCCTCAACCTACCGGGAGTTGGATCCTCCCTTCCGTTTTTTCTCCTACGGCGACGTTTACCGCAACGATTCCGAAGGCTTGATTGAAGAAAAAACCCAGGTAGACTTCGAACTTATCGGGGAAAAATCCCTGGCCGCCGATGGAGAAATAATTAACATCGCAGCCAAAATAATAATGAACTTCAGCGGCAGTGATATTCGTATAACACTAGGTCACACAAAAATTATGACCATTTTATTAGAAGAAATAATTCCAGATACTCAAAAAAGAGAAGAACTTTTCCGCGCCCTCATCTCCCTGGACTACGTGACATACCGCAACATCGTGTCCCAACTTTCAGTTCCAGATGAATCCCGGGAAAAACTTCTTGAAATACTAACTATAAAAGGAAAGCTTGAAAGCATCCTGAAACTGGAAAGCTGGCACTCCGAGAAAGAAGAATGGCGCCAGATTTTCAAAGAAATCCGGGAGATTCAGCAAATCCTCAGCGACTACAATCTTGGGGATCAGGTAATCTTCGACCCCAGCCTGGTAGGACGCCACAAATATTACACAGGAATAATTTTCAACATCTACGCCCAGGGAAGCCCTTACAAAATCGCTTCCGGAGGCAGATACGATGGTCTTATCGGCAGCTTCGGCAGAGACCTGAGTGCCACAGGAATGGCCGTAGACGTAGTTGAACTCTCAAAAATCCAAACAAAAGGGTGAGAAAATGTTAAGTATAGCCGTACCCAAAGGTCGGGTTTTGGAGGAAGTAAACCAGCTTCTTCTTAAAAGCGGCCTGATAACCGAAGAAATTAACGAAGACCGGAAACTTATCCTTGAGTATCCGGAAAACAATATGAAATTTATACTATCC
>RZYY01000181.1 GCA_009930115.1 Sphingobacteriia bacterium
TACACCAGCTTTCAGCCAATCAGGCGGTGATCCGCCTCCGCCTCCCGACAGCCACGGCTCGCTTGAAAATGAACCTCCCGGAGGCGGATCGCCCGTTGGATTCTTATATAAAATAAATACTTGCAAAATAAAGAATTAAAGATCAAAATTAGTATTGAAAATTATTGAATTTGAAGAATGTAAATGAATTGCTATCTTAATTTTCTGCAAGATCAAATAGATTACATAAAAAAATTGAAAAAAACTTTTTTTTAGAATATTGTAATTATTTTTGCTATAAATAAACCCTAAAATTTAAACTTAATAATTATGAAAACTATTCAACTACTTATCAATGGTTTTTTTATTCTATTGGTTCTGCAACTTAATGGACAAACGACCTATTCATGGAGATCTGAAAGTACATCTGGTAATTGGAATGTTAAAGATCACTGGTGGGATGGATCAATCACAAATTTGCCTGCAGGATCAGAAATCCTTTATTTCAATAATTCGAATTATCCGTCAATGACCAACGATCTTTCTGCAACCAATAGGTTCAAAATTATTTTTGGTACATCAAATGATGTTGAGCGAACTATAGGGGGCATTGCACCAAATACATTTTATGATTTTTCATCAAATACACCATTGATTGAAAACAACAGTCCAAATAACAAAGCCCAAACGATCAACTTCAAAATTATCAATGGTAATACTGCATCTGGTAATGCGCTTGATCTGAAAGCCAACACCGGAGATTTAATTTTCGGAGGTGAAGTAAGTGCTTCCGGAGGAGTTCGTAATATTTATGCGCAAGGGGATAAAAATTTGTATTTTAAAGGTATTATTAAGGATGAAACAGGTGCTGAATTAAATTTCTATAAATATGGAAATGGTACAGCAATTTTTGAAGAAGCAAACATTTATGATGGGCTAACCACAATTGAAGGTGGCACTCTGCAAATTGGATATGGAAATTCTAAAGGTTCAATTCAGAGTAATATAATAAATAAAAGCCATCTGGTTTACCATATGCCAGAGAATGAATATGATGAATATAATTATGATATTTCCGGCACCGGGACTCTAACAAAAACAGGACTTGGTAATTTGTGGTTGGGAGGAAATAATTCTTTCACCGGGAACACGACAGTGCAAGAGGGTGAGCTTTGGCTATACAGTGATCTGGCATCCGGCGCCATTACGGTAAATTCGGGCGCCAAACTGGTCATTAAATCAACGGATGTTGATATTAATGACCTAATAATTGACAGCGGCGGAGAACTTGTGGTAGCATATGAACAAAGCCTGACAATAAATGGCAATATCACTAATAATGGTAAAATAACTTTGCAAAATATGGATTTTGCCGGATCATCAGGTTCACTAATTGTCACAGGAACCATTTCCGGTTCCGGCAATTTTGATTACTATCTTACTGTTGAAGCAGCGCCTGCATGGGGAGAATGGAATTCAGGGTGGCATTTCCTCAGTTCGCCCGTAGGCACCCAGTCAATAACTGCTTTTACTACCTCAGGTGAGGCCAATGGTTATGATTTTTATGGTTACCATGAACCCACAAGGCAGTGGATTAATTATAAAACCGGAGCAGGGGATAACCCGACTTTTGCAGATTGGAACGGGCCAAATTTTGTTGTAGGCAGAGGATATTTTGTTTCTTATCAACAATTGCAGGACAATCTGAAATTTTCTGGAAGCATAAACAATGCAGATGTATCCATTTCCAATTTATCCTACACACCGGCATTCGGAAAAGGCTGGCATTTGCTGGCGAATCCTTTCCCTTCAGCTCTGAAATGGAATGATGGAAACTGGGCATTGTCCAACGTTGCAGGAACAGCAAAAATCTGGAATTCTGCAGAGATGAGTTATGCCGATATTTCTGAAAATGGAAGTATCCCGGCTGCTCAGGGTTTTTTTGTTCAGGTGAATAATTCGGTAAATAATGTAACTTTTGCAAAATCATCGAGGACACATAGCAATACCTGGTATAAATCAGATAGTTACCAGGACATCAGGCTGGTGGCCAGGCCGGCAGATGGCAGTTCTTCCCAGACTTCGATCATCCGCATTAACCCTGAAGCAACCAACGGATTTGATTTTTACTGGGACTCAAGGTTCCTGGCAGGGGGTGCACCAAAGTTTTATAGTCTTACCGATGGTGAAAAAATCTCCACCAATATATTATCAGGCATCATACCAGGCCTTGAAATTCCTTTTGGGTTTGAATCCAACGGCCATACTGATTATATCATTGAACTTGAAGCAAATGAACTTAATGAAGTTCTTGTGCTGAGTGACCTGAAAACCGGAATTACGCATGACTTCTCTATCAATCCGGTGTACGCATTTTCCTCGACAGAAGACGATGCCCCAAATCGTTTTCTGCTCAAGTTCAGTGCTGTAGGTATTGGTGATAAACAAATCTTAACTTCAATTAAAGCCTGGATAAGCGACAACACACTCTATTTAAATAATGACCGTGGAATTACATTTATTGAAATTTTCGACCTTACCGGCAGGAAACTGCAAACCCATAAGATCAGCGAAAACGGCTTGTGTTTAGTTGGAATAAAACAACCTTTCGGTGTGTATCTGGTAAAAATAACCAATGGAACAAACGTCCATACTATCAAGGCAATAATCAATTAAAATATTAATACCAACTACTTATGAAATTGAAGAAATTATTATTACCAACATTAGTCTTGCTATTTATAGCGTTTTCACAAAATATTTCAGCTCAGGACCCGCCACCACCCCCATCAGGAGGACATGGGCTGGAAGGTAATGAACCTCCCGGAGGCGGATCGCCCGTTGGTTCCGGACTTGTTTTGCTTCTGGCAATGGGAGCAGCCTGGGGCGGAAAAAAATACTATGACCATCGAAAATCAGCGCAGTAGATTGCGTTTACTCTTTTGTTATGAACTGGTCAGAGAAATATATCCTAACGCATCAGGATCAGGCTGACCTCTTCAGAAAAAGTATGGGTTTTGAGCCTGCAAATATAAGTACCTGCAGCTTGTGGAACCCCTGCAGCATCGTTGCCATTCCAATACACGGTGTTAACGCCTGCGGCTGAAATTCCTGAATAAAGGTCAATGATTTTTTTACCCTCAAGGTTTAATATTTCGATGATTGTAAAATCCGTTTCACCAATCACAAACTCAATTTTTATTAATCCAGAAAACGGATTTGGTGAGGAACGGAGATTCCTTGCAACCATATCTTTATGATTTATTCCTACTGAATAGGTGATTATGTATTCTCCTGAGATAATACCGCTGGGTTCCCAACCTGTCAGAAATCCTCTGGCTTTTACAGTTGTAGTTGTGTCGATGAAGACAGGTTCGTTGTAAATCGGTGAGTTTTCATCGGGATCGGTACCATCAAGTGTATAATGCAATACTGCTCCGGGCGTTTCAGAGTGAATTTCTACCAGCACTGAATCTGTAAAGTTTCCTGGTTCGGGACTAAACCAGGGATCAGTAACAGTAAGATTAAAATAAACAGTAACTATGTTGGATGGCTCAGATTCATTGGTTTGATTGAAAACGGCTGTAACATAATATTCATAGATACCTGGTTCCGGGTCAACATCAGTAAAAGTGAAGATGTTTCCGTTTACCTGTGCAATATTTTCCCCATTACGATAAATACGGTAAAACGAAGGAACCACAAGCGAATATCGGGAAACATGTTCATATTGCAAATAAATATCGTCATCAATAACCTCAGCACTAAGGTCATGAGGAGGGGTGAAATCCCCTGCAAGTGCTGATAGTCGGATTTGCTGAGTATCTTCGTCATAATAACTGGTGTAAAGATTGTTACCGTCTTTGGTCACCTCAATTCCCGCGTTATAGTCGCCCACATAGTCAACGACTTCAGTTTCCCACTCCGCATTCTGTCCCCAGGCATGTCTAACTTGTTGCTCATTATGAGCAAGATAAAAAACATGAATAATTCCGTTATCATCAGTAATCAGATGATTATCCCAGCCTCGCTTGCTTTGTTGTATTCCATGATCAACCAGGTAAGTCGGCCAGCTTTTTCCTTCTTTGATTGAAATAAAAAGATCGAAATTGCCTCCGGTGGCGAGATAATAGGTTACATGGGGCCGCTCTGTAAGGTCTAAAGTCAGTGAATTATAATTTGAAGCAGGGGCAACTCCGGTTTCATGATTCCAGTTCTGACCGTCAAAGGTGCTGTAGCGAATACCTATTCCTGCCTGAGAATCCGATATGTGGATTTTCCCGTCGTCGTCAAGTAACATGTTCACTCCATAAGCTCCTGATCCGGGCAACTGAAAAATTTCCCATGTTCCGTTTACTTTTTTGGCGTACCTTGAGAGGTAGGGTCCGCTTTTCGAATAGGCGATATGCGGATTGTCTGCGCTATCCAGTCTGAGCGTGCACCAGTCGCCGGTCTCGTCTTCTGTATCCACAATTTCCGTCTGCCATTGCCCGTCGTAAACAGCATAGGCCAATTTCATATCTCCGTTGAAATAAGAAACGTGAATTTTTCCTTCACTGTCGAGAGCAGCACTTGGTCCGTCGTTGTGAATGATAGCACCTCCGTCGAATATTTCATTAACCCACGCTGTGCCATCCCAATAACTATGATTGGTATGCTGCCCGAAAGTTTGAGGAGAATAAAAAAACACATGCGGACGCTTTTGCTGATCCAATACAACACCTGTGCTTTTTGCACTTCCCGAATAAACAAGATAAGTTTGCCAGTTTTGAGCTGAAAGAACCGTTGCTAAAATGATGCCGGTTAAGGTTAAAAAAGATTTTTTCATGATAAACTGATAATTATTGGTTTAAGTTATTGCCTGATTTAACTCCGTTTTCGTTTTCCTGGTTAATTAATCCGTTTTTAATGG
>RZYY01000182.1 GCA_009930115.1 Sphingobacteriia bacterium
TTGATTAATTTTGCCCATGTTATTTTAATTTTAAAGTTTCCGGGGGCTAAGTTAATGCTTACTCCCGGATCTTTTCAAATTGCAAACATAGGGGCTAATGGAAAAGATGATAAAAGCTGATATAAAAAAAGCTATCTATTGTTCAGGTACTTTAACTGCAAAATGTAATATTGAAATAAAAACAAACAACAGCATGAATGTCAATGGAAAAGATTACAGAACCATCTGGATGGAAGGAAGCTCTGTTTTTATGATTGATCAAAATCGTCTGCCCTTTGAATTTGTAATCTTCAAATCCGAAAATTACTTAACAACCTGCAAGGCAATTACGGACATGACTACCCGCGGAGCGGGCGCAATTGGAGCTGCTGCAGGATTCGCAATGGCACAAGCCTTAATGTCAAAACCGGAAAAAACCAATGATCTTTTCATTGAGCAGGCAAAGAAGGATATACAGAAAACACGTCCGACAGCACGAAACCTGTTCTATGCCGTTGAACTGGTGTTTGAAGCAGGAAAAAATGGAGCTGAGGAGGCATTCCGAATGGCTCAGCAAATCGCTGAAAAAGACATTGATGATTCACGTGCTATAGGGTTTTATGGCAATGACCTGATTGAAGATTCCAGTTCAATCCTTACCCATTGCAATGCGGGCTGGTTGGCTTTTGTAGACTACGGTACAGCGTTGTCACCAATTTACACCGCTTGTAACTCAGGGAAAAAAGTATTTGTTTGGGCTGACGAAACACGTCCGCGCAGCCAGGGAGCAAGACTAACAGCCTGGGAACTTTACAATGCCGGTATTCC
This sequence comes from Sphingobacteriia bacterium, assembly GCA_009930115.1. Lineage (GTDB taxonomy): Bacteria > Bacteroidota > Bacteroidia > Bacteroidales > 4484-276 > RZYY01. The sequence continues at coordinate 808 of RZYY01000182.1, forward strand.
GCATCGAATTGTTCCCGATTCAGCAGGCGCCTGGCTCATGGCACAGAAAAAAATAAACCTTATCATCACCGGTGCTGACCGCATTGCAGCAAACGGGGATACAGCCAATAAAATCGGAACCTTCGAAAAAGCTGTTCTTGCCAATTATTTCAAAATCCCCTTTTATATTGCAGCCCCAACTTCAACATTTGATCTGAATTGCTCTACTGGTAACGAAATTATTATTGAGCAGCGAAATCCCGAAGAAGTTCTGTACCAGACAGGACCTGATGAAAAAGGAATAATTCACAGAATAAGAGTGGCTTCGCCTGGTTCCACAGCCATCAATCCGGCTTTTGATGTTACTCCGGCATCGCTGATAACAGGAATTATCAGTGAAAAAGGAATTATCAAAGCCGATCAGGAATCAATTCGTAAAGTGACAAGCAAAAACTGAAAATCAGTATCTTCGACCATTTTCCTTTAGCATTGGCACAAACCGGACTGGCAAAATGGTTTCCTGTTTAAGTTTCCCTTTGTGCTTGCGCAATAAAACCAATTCCTGAACTTTATCTTTTTCACCAACCGGAATCACCATCCTGCCGCCTTCTGCCAGCTGATCCTGTAAGGGCTTTGGAACATCTGACGGAGCACAGGTAACAATGATAGCATTAAAAGGCGAATGCTCAGCCCATCCGATATAACCGTCGCCTATTTTTATCTGAATATTTCTGTACCCCAATTTTTTTAAAAGCTTCTGCGCATTCAATCCCAGGTTTTCAATAATCTCCACAGAAAAAACACTATCCACAATTTCAGCCAGGATTGCTGCCTGGTATCCTGATCCTGTTCCTATTTCCAATACTTTATCTGTTTTTTTCAAATCCAGAAGATCAGTCATAAAGGCTACAAGAGAAGGTTGTGAAATAGTTTGCCCTTCACCTATCGGCAAAGGTTGATCATGATAGGCATAAGGCTTTATTTCTGATGGGACAAAAAGATGTCGCTCAACCTTAAACAGTGCATTAATTACAGCCGAGTCCTCAATGCCTTTGCCAATTATGTATGTTCTGACTAATGCTTCGCGCTCACTTTTACGTTCACCCGGGTATTGTGCCGGGGAAAATATCGGGGTCAAAACAGTAAGAAATACCAAAAGCCAGCTAAAATTTTGTAGGCTTTTCATAATTGAATCCTTTTAATAAACTTCGGTAAAGAATATCCAATTCTTCCGTCGAAAGTAAATAATTATAATCCTGTAAGGATGTGAGCCAGTCACCATACATTGCATTGGGTATGATAATAAAACGTCTTCCAAAATCTGCCTTCAAACTGTCGGCAAGGAAAGCCCTGTGCTCCGAAGTTTGATGATCGAAAGCCTGATGGAAATCAGAAAGATTATCGCCGATCAAAAGAACGATCTGATAGTTCTCCAGAACAGCAAGCCTTCTTTTTTCTTTCCCCGATTCTGCCGTTCTCAGCATCAAATGGGCATCTGACTGTAAAGGGATATTCTCTCTCACGAAATTTGTCTTCGTAGCCTCTCTGAATTCTTCTTTTCGGTTTGAAATATAAAAAACCGCAACTCCTCTATCAACAGCATGTTGTAAAAAATCAACAGCACCCGGCAGTGCAGGTGCTTCCCCCAGTTTACACCACTCTGCCCATCCTTCCGGATAACCGAAATTGTACAGTATTCCCTGAGCCTGATGAGGACTATTATCCAGTACTGTTTCATCAAGATCGAGAACTACAGCCGGATTAGCGGGTGCCGGTTGCATGCTTAAAATTTCATCCAGACGTTCGGTCGCAATATTGTAAGCCTGATAGGATAATGCTTTCATTTCAGCTGCATGCTGGTGAAAAAGCGTTGCAACCATTAGTTTTTCACCCACATTGGATTCCAGCTGACGCTGATTTTTTACGACACATCCTGTTGCAATTCCAAAAATCAGCATCAGATTTATAAAAGAATAAAAACGTCTCATTACACTTTTTTTTATCAAATTAATTTGTTTTGCCATTTTCCAAATTTAAGGTAAAAATACGAAGAAAATCCCAGAGTAAAGATGTACACATATTCCGAAGTCCAGATTACAGGTAATGAGGCTTTAAACCAGAAAGTAATACCAAAAACATACAGCAAATAAATTATTATGCATAAAACCTCTATCAGAAGTGCCTGTCGTGTATGTGCTGTGCCTGACACACCGCTGAACCAGTTTGTCGCCAGCGTAAGCGGCAAAATAGCACCTGTCACAACATAAAATACAGGCAATGAGCCGGCAATCAGCACTGGATCATCAGTGTAAATTCTGAGCAGAAATTCCGGAATACACACTGAAAGTAAAATTACAGCCAATGTAATCAACATGCTAAGTTTATTTACTTTCTGAACAATTAAAATTACCTTATCCGACGCTCCGGCTCCTATTGCATTGCTAACCAGTGTACTTACGGAAGAACTGAAGGCCCAGATATGAATCATAAGGGTCATATAAAGACTTCTCACAATATTGGAAATGGCAAGAGGGCGTTCACCGGTTTGCTCAATTACCAGGAAAAACAGAAACCAGCCTGCCACTGAAACAAAATTTTGCAACATGATGAAAACCGAAACTTTCCAGGTTTTTGAAATAATCTCAACATTAAATTTTGGCAGTCGGAAAATATGAAATTTCTGATTTGCCGGATTAATGATTGATACCAAAACAAAGAAAAGAGAAGCCACACCCTCTGAAATCACAGAAGCAAGAGCTGCACCCGCAATGCCCATTTGCGGAAATCCATAATGGCCAAATATCAAAACATAGTCAAGGATAATATTCACAATAGCCATAAGAGCGGCACCATATCCCAGTAATCCGGTTTTTGTTATACCCACAAAATAAGCGCGGAAAGCTACGTTGGTCAACGCAAACAGCATCCCCCATATCCTGACATTTAGATAGGTTACTGACGCTTGGTAAATCGCTTCAGACGACATAAAATAGCGAAGAAAAACCGTTGAAAACATGTAATTCAGTGCAATAAGCAAAACACTCATTGCAAGGAATATGTAGATCGTATGATCGAAGATTTTGCCAACTTCGCTGAATTGCCTTTCTCCGTTTCGTCGTGCCATTAATATTTGAGCTCCGGTACCAAATCCAAAGCCAAGCATAAAAAGCGAAAAGTAAAAAAGGCCGCCTATGGCCGAAGCACCCAGTTCCACTTCACCTACTCTGCCAAGAAAAGCCGTGTCAATCACTGTGATAAGATTCTGTGCAATAAGGCTGAGAATGATAGGATAGGAAATATTCCAGATTTTTCGGTATGACGGGATTGTTTGCAAAATACGCCGGAAAATTTGCTGCAAAGTTAGTATAATACGCTATTATTAATACAGCGCTGATTCGAAAAGTACCTAAGAAAAAACATCAAACTGAATCTCAGAGAAAGAATTTATTTTTTCCAGAATGATGGAGAGAAAAGAATCAAAACTGTAAAAAATTCAAGCCTGCCAAGCAACATTAAAAAGGATAGAAACCATTTACCAGCTTCTGGTACTATATTATAATTGTCAACCGGTCCAACATGACCGATTCCTGGTCCAATATTTCCCAAAGTAGCAATAGAGGCTCCTATGGCTGTGCTGAAATCAAGTCCGAGCAATGTCATAACAAAAGCCCCAAAAGCAAAGATCAGCAAATAAATCAGAAAGAAAGCCAATACTCTAAGGATAATTTCCTGAGAAACAGGTTTCCCATTCATTCTCACCGGAATAACAGCCTGGGGATGCAGCAGTCTTTTGAGCTCCAGCATGCTGTTTTTAAACAAAAGCATTTGACGTACTACTTTAACACCGCCTCCTGTTGACCCTGCACTTCCACCAATAAACATCAGCAGAAACACAATAAACCAAATCGCAACCGGCCAGTTTAAATAATTTGCAGTTACAAAACCCGTAGTGGTCATAATGGAAACTACCGTAAACGACGCATCCCGAAAAGCGGACTCTATACCCGAACTGTTGTTAAAAAACATAGCAATTGCAATCACAGCAGCAGAAAAAAAAGCAATGAAGGTATAATAGCGAAATTCCTCATTG
>RZYY01000183.1 GCA_009930115.1 Sphingobacteriia bacterium
CTTGTTGCGGAAGGTGGCAATTTTTACCATAGATTTCTTTTAAGAACTGAATAATGAAAATTTAAAACTTTGCAAAGATAGGACACAAAAGTCCTGAAAGCAAGATTTTTAACATTTAAAACCTCAACGTTTCTGCATCTCGCTACAGAGCATGGCATTATCCCAAATCAAGTCCTGACCTTTAGGGGGCTGTGTCAAATGTTTAAAAGGTAAAATTGAAATCTTTTAAAAAGTCATTTACAAAAGCGCCCGTTTTCTGTATAATCTCTTTTTTAAGCCTAAAAACTGAATCTTACCGAAATAAAAACCTGCGACGGTCTCAGATTATAGGTTGATTCAAAAACTGTAAACGAACTGGCTTGTAAAGTTGTATAGGTTTGATTGTTAAATATGTTGTTCCACCGCAGTTCGAGGTCAATTTTTCTGTCTGTCAAAGTGTAACGGTAAAGTGCGTCAACAAAAAAATTGTCATTTCCGCCATAATGATAGTATTCAGATGAAAGGCTGATAAGTTGATTTTTTGCCGGAAATGCAAATAAGTTGAGCACATGCCTTAACATCGAAATGTTGCTCTTCCGATTATTTTCAATAAATGTTCGGATAAAACTTGCATTCATTTCATAATCTGAATTAACCCAACTGCTTATGCGAAAACCAAGGCTGGGTTTTACATTGAGAAATTGATTTTTTGTGTTAAACAATTCATCATTCAATAATGATTTCGCTTTGAGTTGACTATAATTAACCCGTAAGCTTAATGTTGATTTCAGGCCCGAAAAATATTTACTGGAATAGCCATGAATACTTTGCAAATAGTTTGTTTGAGGAAGATTTTCCGCAACAATAACCGAAGTACCATCATCCTGGACACTGGTGCTGTATGTAAGGTTATTTTGACTTACAACATAAACATAACTCAGTGTATTGAAGAACGAAGTAATAGGATTGCGGTAGGATAGAAAAGCTGAAAAATTCTGCCTGAAGGTTTCAGAAATTGGTGCCGCATTCTGACTAAGATTCCGGTAACTTCTCAGAACATAGCCATAGTAAATTCCATCTATATCGTCCAACCGGTTTGTAATACCCCACGCAACCCGTGTCCTCCAAAAATTGCTGATTTTATAATCAACTGACAGGCTGGGATCAAGAAAAAGGCGCTCAAGCTTCTGTCCCTGGTTCAATTTTGAATCGCTCATGTGTATTTGATTCAAACTTAGCGGCATTCGAACTTTAATCGTAAGATTCGACTTCTTATACTCCACATCAGTATTCAGATAGATACGTGAATGACGTCCATCAAGTTGATTTTCAAAACCAGGTTCCACTTTCAATTCATTTTCCTGAAACGATTTGTAAATACTACTTTCAAGCAATTGGTCGCGATATGAAAAACCAAGACGGGGCGAGAAACTCAATCTTTTCCAACCTACAATAAATCCTGCTGAATTATCAGTAAAAAATCGTTTTAAGTTCAAATGCTGATTTACTGTTTCATAAGCAACTCCAGAGTTAAGAACATCCTCAAACTGACCCGGATTCAATCTCAAATTATGCGGATGATTATCGTAAGAAATAAATGAATTGAACTCAACAAGTTGGTTACCAATTGGATTAACAGAACGCATTTCGTTCGAAACGGCGCTAAAAGGAATATTTAAGGATTGTTTGATGTAATCATTCCCGTCATAAACCAATCCTGTTTGATTATCCCATCGTGATTGGATTTTAAATTCATTATTCAGGTAGTTTGTTTTGACATTCCGATTCAGGGTGAATTCTCCATAAAAATATTTCTTGAATAACTTGTTATCGAAGAGTTCGGTAAATGTAAGTGTGTCAGTCGGATTATAAAGCGTGCGCTGCAGAGCAGCTTTCTCCGACTGGTAATCGTTAATGTAAAAGAGATTTGCCCTTAGCTGATAGTCACCGCTAATGCGTTGAAGGCCGTTGAAATTAAGCAAATGTATGTTATTATCAAGGTATCTGTTTTGGCTAATTTCCGGAGGGCTTGTATGCTGAATGCTCAATATTTCAGGATTTTCATACGGACGGTCAATGTTTTTAAGAAAATCATGCAATGATAGTGCCTCTAACTGCTGTGCCACATCATTGCCGTTGTTGTTGCTCTGGTAGGATGTTAGCAGTTGAAAATTTTTTGTAAATGCCATTGGCGTAACATTTACATCCCATAGCAAAGGAGATGCTCCAACACCTGTTTTTGCCGTACCGGTGACAGTGACATCACGTTTAAGTTTCAGGTTTAATGATGCCTGCTGCGATGTCACCCTGTCTTCAAGAATACGCAGAGGCTGGTGGTTTTCCAGGATTTCGACGGCGCTGACCGAACCCTGAGGTAAATTTTTGCTCACAACTACATAGCGGCCATTCATCAGGTCGAGACCTTCCACGTAAAATTTTTCAACAGGCAGTCCCTGATAAAGTACCCGTCCCGAAGGTTCAACTGCTATTCCCGGCATTCGCTTTAACACATCCTCAATTGCCCTGTCCTCTTTTCTGGCAAAAGAACTTACAAGATAACTAAGGGTATCTTTCCTTTTTTCGATGGCAAACGATCTGACCGAAACACCTTCAATTTCTTTTGCTTCAAAAACTAACCGGAAATTCAGCGTTTGTGTTTTATTGGCAATAGTTTTTATTTCTTTTCTGTAATTTATTGAGCTTACCTCAATTTTCAAACTATCCGAAGGACTGTTAACATCAGTAGAGAAGTATCCTTTTTCATCACTTACTGCAAAGGCAATCAGCGCTTTTCCTTCCGGCAGATACACCAGAATATTTATTCTTGGCAAGCCTTCTCCGGTGGTATCGCTCACACAACCCTGTAGCGTAGTCTGCCCCAAAATATTGATAGCAATCAGCCAGATAAAAATGAATACAGCCAGATATTTCATGCTCAAAAATTTGTTTTTCTCACCGGCTTATTCCTGCCCGGGTTTGTGCTTAAGGCATCCCTTTGGGAAATCCAGGCAGGGATAAAATTATCATTCATTTCCTGATTAATTCAATGGGATTGTTTCGCTTTTTGGAAATTCTTGCAGCATTCTGCTGTGCTTCACTGCCGGCGCCTCCGTCTTTGACCCATGTTGCCAGGTTAGCATTAAAAGCATCCAGGGCTTTAAAATAATTCTGTTTGGTGGTTTCAACAAAATCCCTTTCAAGGTATTCAATCATCAGTTCTTCTTTTGGTTTTTCGATGGATAGAAATTCAAATACATAATGGTTGCGGGTGTCGTGTACATTTAATATCAATCCCGGTAAACCATTAAATTTATAGGGGCCATCGCTGTAAGGGATTTCCGGACAAAACCAGGCCACCCAGCTTCTGCCACCGAAATCGCAGGCAGCCTTTTGCACTTTGTAGCCGTGAATAGTGGCAGTGTCGCCGCTTAATTCCCAATCGAAAAGGTTAAGGGTCTCTTCAAACTTGAAATTGTTTGGAGAAACATAATCCGTGAAGGTTAATTTTCCTTTTGGCAGGTTTTTGTATATTCTGATAAGATTATGTGGAATAGCTGGCCTTGTATATAAGTATTCCTGCAACTCGGCACCAAGATTAAGATTTCTTGTATTCTTTTCAAAATTGTAAGCATTGCGGCTTAAATACATACTTACATGTTTTCCAATAAAAAGGAGTTGATCCTCTTGTCTTGTAAAGTGAGGCGGAAGCGAATCCTGCTGATAGCTTAGTGAATAGGTTACGATAAATTCAGCGGGTTCAAGTTCCTTTACATTGTAGTCAGATGGCGTAAATGATTGTAATGAAACTGTGATTAGTAGAACGAAAAAAAACAAAGTTTTTTGCATATTAATAATTTTTAATTTTTTAGAAATGTTTTGTCTACTTGCAATTTAAAAAAAATTAAGGCAAAGAAACCTGATGCAAATCTGATTTTACTGAAAAGTATCAGGTTTCTTAAACTGTCCAACTTTTACTCAAAGAAAAATATCTGATTAGGTTGTATATCAAGATATCATACTTTAAGCTATTGATGGATTCTTTGATTATTGCTTAATCGTCTGGAATTTCATCACAAAGTATTTCAAACCAAGCTATTAAATCATCAATATTACAGACAACAGCATAATGCATAGAACCGTCATCACAAACTATTATATGCGTTTGGCAGTCAGGTTCTGCCGAAACTTTTGGTGCCCAGAAAAAAAACAAGCCTAAAAAGGCCAGAACAATAAATATCTTTTTCATTTCATAAACTATTAATTTGTTAATGTTTTCCAACCGCGCCCTCTCTGTGCAAACCTCAAAGTTTTCTGCACAAAGCAACCCTTTCACAATACAACATTAAACGCTCCAGGTCGGGGTTATGGGCAAAATTTACCGGAGCGATATAGTAGAATAAACCTGTTTTTCCCCAAAACAAAGATGAGTTTGTTTGTGCAAAATGAGCAATATTTGTATTCATTGGAATCGTTTTTTTGTTCAAACAATGATTTCTTGAAACAGTTAATGATAAATTTTTTGTAAAAACAAACAAGGAATGGGATAGAAACTAAAAAGTATATTACGGTTCGGCAAATTTGCCCTACATGACGAAGGTATTGTGCAAAGTGTGTGCGAGGGGGGGGTAACACACACATTATCTATTACATGATGAAACTGTTTTGTGAAATTCAATTTTCTGGGCAGTAGTAAATGCATTAAATGAATTTCTAAAATGCGAATGTAATCAAAAAAACTTTTTAAAACCTGACAAGTTAATAATAAAATTGCAGTGTGTCTCATGACTATTACTCATTTAAAGATGTACGCTCATCACCTCCCCGCTCTTAAAGTCGGGGTCGTCGCGGTGGTAAGCCAGCTTGTTGCGGAAGGTGGCAATTTTTACCATAGA
>RZYY01000184.1 GCA_009930115.1 Sphingobacteriia bacterium
TATGAAGTAAAAATACTCAATTTCTTGCAGTTATGCAAATTTTATATCGATTAATTTGCTGATTTTCAGCATAAATATCAATTATTCAGCAGACCCTAAATAGTAATTTTCATCATGTTGAATGCAGGAAATAATGAAACTATTGGAGGAATGCATCAAATTATTAAATACCTCGAAAAGAAATACGCCGCATAACACGGCTATAACGATGAGAATATTGCGAAATTTCTTTCTCATATTCTATATTTTTTTTGTGGTGAAAAATCATCTAATATAGGAAGAATCGGGTACTTTTGTCAAATGAAAAAACAGATGAAAATGTCTCAAGGCGGCAGGAAATGGTGTGGATGGAATCGATTCTTCAGTGTATTTTTTGTAGTGTGCATGGTGTTTAATTTCACTCCCGCTTCCGGGCAAAAGTCGGCCAAACCAATGTTGTATAAGGTGAATTATGCTGCAAAAGGCTATACCGAAACGCCTTACAGGCTTAAAACAGATGGGGATGTAGTGGGCGAAGTGCTGAGATCGCAAGTGTATGAAGTGATTGCCGTTGAAGGCGACTGGTTAAAGATAAAACTCAGACATGGTGAATATTATCTTTATAAATCACGGCTTGACAAGGTGGATAAACCGGACGTAGTGGCTTCTCCCTGGGCGAAAGAGTGGTTCGCGTATAACGATACCTATATTGGTACAGCTGGTGAGTGGGGCGAGGTGGCCGACGACTGGACCAAACCGGTTACCCGTGCCGAAGTGGCGAAATTTCTTGTTAGAGATATCATGGAGAATATTTATGGCAACTGGATTGTAACGTTTTCATTGAAAGGGATGGTGGAAGCTCCCGCAGAAGGTTTTTTTACCGATACAAATGATTTTTATTCTAACCGGTTGGCTTATTGGGGGATTATTCCCAGTGGGAGTAAAAAGTTCAACCCGAACGGTACGGTTACTTATGATGAGATGACAGATCTTATTTTTAAACTGATGGAGTACGACAGCAAGGATGGTCACTGGAACAGCCGGTTGACCAAAGCAGATATTGCGGGTTTCGGTATCGGCGGCGACAAAAGTCCCAATGCTTTATGTACAAAGGAGCAGGCCAGGATGCTTTGCGACAAGGCCTTATTATGGAGGAACGATCAGGAACGGATGGCAGGTGTCAAGCATGAACCGAAAGAAGCGAAGTATGGAGGTACTATCTATGTATGTGATGGACTCTATACGATCAAGTCCATGCTTGGTAAAAAGCCAAATCAGCCCCATCTTTTTGTCAATGCAGCGGGCAAGGTTGAACTGAGCAGTTCCCAAAAGCAGCAGTTCAAAATTACGTATAAGAAGACCGTACTGAATATGAACCGGGGAACAATGTTTTTATTCACCATTCAGACGATGGATGGTAGATACCTCGGAATTGCCGGTACACCCGTAAATGGTAGCAGACTTATCGCTCAGCAGGAAGAGTTCTTGTGGTGGATCGAGTATGGACCATCCGAAGATTACCAATACACCTCTTTCATGGAAGTCCCTTATAATTATCATCAGGTAGTGAATGTTTCGGGATGGAAGACTACCAATGGTACTCCTATCATCACCTGGTTTTGGAGACATGGAATTGGTTCCGACGCCAATAATTGTAAGTTCATTTTCGATAAAGTAAAGTAAATAGCATATTATCGGGAAACACAAGCTTCACAAAAGCTAATAATCTGATAATATAGCTATTAAATAAATAATAGAAATAAATTTAAATTGAATATTTATGAAATTCAGCAACGTAAGATTATTAGTCAAAGACTACAAAAAATGTTTTCAATTTTACACAGAACAATTGGGATTAGAACCTCTTTGGGGAGATGAAAACGGATGTTATGCCTCATTTAAAGTGGCAGACGGGATTGAAGGATTGGCCATTTTCGTTTCTGATTATATGGCTCCGACTGTAGGGAATGTGGAAAAAACGCAACCAATTGGTTACAGGGAAAAATCAATGATTTCTTTTGAAGTAGAGAATGTGGATGATACCTATCAGGCATTTTTAGAAAAAGGCATTCAATTTATTAATGAACCGATCGATATGCCTGACTGGGGAATGAGAGTCGTACATTTGCGAGATCCGGAAGAAAATTTGATTGAGTTTTATACACCTTTGGCCGCACAGTGAGATGAATTGGGAACCTTGGACAGGTTGTTATAAAATAAGCGATGGTTGCACCAACTGCTATTTCTATGGTCCATTCTCAAAACGTTACGGACAAAATACGGTACATCAAACGGACGAATTTGATAAACCTATCGCCAAAACAACAAAAGGCAGTTATAAAATTCAAAGCGGAAAGATTGTTGCGACTTGTTTTGCAAGCGATTTCTTTATTGCAGAAGCGGATGAGTGGCGTGCAGAAGCTTGGGCAATGATAAAGAAGCGGACTGACCTTGACTTTTTGATTTTAACCAAACGCATTGATCGCTTTAATGTTTCTCTTCCAACCGATTGGGGTGATGGATATGATAATGTGAATATAGGGTGCACAATTGAAAATCAGGAATTGGCTGATTATCGACTGCCCCTGTTTTTATCCTACCCCATTAAAAGGAGATTTATAGCAACAGCGCCACTTTTGGGCGCTATTGATTTATCGGCTTATCTTGACGGAATTGAGCATGTTACCGTAGGGGGTGAAACAGGACGAGAGGCTCGTATATGTGATTATGATTGGGTTTTAGATATTCGGGAGCAATGTGTAAAAGCAGGAAAAACCTTTTGGTTTAAAAACACAGGTACGTTTTTTAGATACCACGGCACAGTGCAGAAAATCAATCCATTCAAGCAGAGTAGTGTCGCTAAAGAATTTGGCATTAATATCTTAAACGGCAAAAAGCTATTTTAATCATATAAAAAAGCAGGATTATTTGCTTTGACATCAATAACAAACTAATATGGACAAATTATAAAATCATTTATTTATGAAAAAAGTATATTGCCCAAATTGTTACTCAGAATTCGAGAATCAAACGGATATTTGTTCTTGCGGCTATCCATTTAGCGGAAATGACATGGATAAATACAAATTCATGTCACAGAGAATCAAAAAGTTGAAAACAGTTAAAGAAGGTATTGAGAGTGCTGATTACGCTAGATTTGTCCTTTTTATTATTGGAGGAATTAATCTTTTAGTTTCAATCATTTTCTTAATGTCTGCACAATATACTACAATTCATATAGTCACTATAATATATAGCATTTCGTTAATAGGCCTTGGTTTTCTTTCTTTCAAAGAGCCATTCTTCTCATTGCTCTTAGGATTCATTGTTTTGATTATAATCTATATCGTTACAGGTCTACTCGATCCAAAGTTGCTAATGAGCGGATTGATTATGAAGGTAATTATTATATCAGGATTTGTTTATGGATTAGCAAAGATCAAAATGGCCGAAAATGTAATAAAAAGAGAACAGAAAAAATAGATGCTTGAAAGCAGAGAAAGGGTGAAAATAGAAATTATTAAAGATAATAAGAAAGATTTTCTTGACTTGTTGCTGTTGGCCGATGAGTAGGAAAATATGATGTTCGATGGTGACATACAGCTCATTGACATGATTTACCTTAAAAAGGATTTACGGGAATGCAATGTTGCATACAAACAAAAGAAAATAACATGAAACAGTGGTATGAAAAGTTGTTCGAAAACTACGGCGAGAAATACGACAACGAAAGTTTTGCACAGGGGACAATGGGTGAATGTGATTTCATTGAGAAAGAAATTAATCACAATAAAGCATTAAAAATTATTGATGTAGGATGCGGCACTGGGCGTCATTCCATTGAATTGTCGAAGAGAGGTTATTTAATGACCGGAATTGATTTGTCCGAATCTTTACTTGAAAAAGCAAGAGATAAGGCAAAACAAAATGGAGTGCAAGTTGTTTTTTTACAACACGATGCACGAGATCTGCCTTTTGACAAACACTTTGATGTAGCAATCATGATGTGTGAAGGTAGTTTCCCTTTAATGGAAACGGATGAAATGAATTATGAGATTCTTAAAAATGTTTCCAGGTCGTTGAAGGAAAATGCAAAATTTATTTTTACTACACTCAATGGTCTGTTCCCAATATTTAATTCTATCGAAGAGTTTTGTGCTTCAACTACCGACGAAGGGAATGCGACCTATCACAAGAACACCTTCGACTTGATGACATTCAGAGATTACAATATTACCAAAGTTGTAGATGACAATGGCATTGAAAAAGAACTCGAATGTAACGAGAGATATTATATTCCCAGTGAAATCACGTGGTTGTTGAAAACGCTGGGATTCAAAAAAGTTGAGATTTTCGGCGCAACACTTGGTGCTTTTTCCCGTGCAGATAAATTAACAACGAATGATTTCGAGATGTTGGTAATTGCAGAAAGATGCATTTCACCCACAAAAGATAGCATTTGACCAAATTAATTTCACATAACCTTTGCGGCAAACCTACTTTTGCATCAAAAAAGGGAATGATGAAAAAGATAATGTTATGCGCTGTGTTGATTCAATGTCTCGGTCTCTCCCTGCTCTGGGGACAAAATTCAATGACGATTCGGGGAACACTCCTCGACGAGACGGGCACTCCGCTGGTTGGAGGGAATATTGTTATACCAGGGGCATCAACAGGAACTTCAACCGACCTGAAAGGTGAGTTTCAACTGGAAATCCCTGTCGACACCAAATTGCTGAGCTGCTCTTTTATCGGCTACATATGTTACCGGAAATTAGAAATACAGTAAAAATGGAAATCTCAGTACAGTGAAAACGGTAACAAGACTACAGCGATAATGGCAACAGCAGTGCAGTAAAAA
>RZYY01000185.1 GCA_009930115.1 Sphingobacteriia bacterium
TTTACCGGTGGCATCTTTGGCTCTGACAAACAACCGGTTAAAACCGGGTTCCAGTATATCAACCGGGGCAGTGAAACTGACATTCTCCACCTGATTGGAAGGTGAAGCAATAGGAATGTTTGTCCCCATACCGTTTCCGGGATCACTGTTGAAGAAATACTCAGCTTTAACAATTTGCTGAGCCTTTACCGGAAATAGCACTGCGACAAGGAGCAAACAGGTTATTGCAAAGCCGTTGATCATCTTCAAACCACCCACAATTCTGCCATTACCACTATTTATTTTTAATCTGGAAATAGTAGTTCTCATGTTGCAGCTAGTTTTGAGATTTTACACTGAAGTTGACCTCAATTTCCTGTGCTTCGCTGTTGTAGATCTGCAGGTATTCGTAAATGGAAGGTATGGACGGTAGTCCGGAAAGTTTGTAAGGATGTGTACCATCAAACATTCCGCAATCCTGACCGGCAGTTCCAGCGCCAATGGCCGGCGAGCCTGTCTTTAATTGCCACTTCCCATCCGTGCTGCCGGTTCCGACAAAAACATCCTCCATATTCACGTATTGCTGGTTGCCATTGGCAGCCCCGAATTGGTTGTCATTCCCTATGTTGTTGTAATAAGCCGTATTGGTCGCATTAAAACTGCCGGCACGCAGGATGTTGTTGCTAAAAATGGAATTGTTTATGGTAATAATTCCCTGTATGACATTGTTTTCGATGACAGCCGAAACTTCCGGCCCAAAGGTGATGGCTGCAGTACCGGCACTTTTTTCGATAAAATTGCCACTGATCAGTACATTATTTATTCCTATATAATTTGACGAACCAATAGTTGCATTAATAAAATTACCAATGATAAGAATATCAGTAAGATTATTTGCCCAAATATTAAGTGTGCTGTTTATGTAATTTCTCTCGATGCGGATGTTTGAGACGTAAATGTAGGATGTGCCATTTAAAGCGCATCCCATGACGGCAGAACCGGAACTGCCTGTCTGGAAGTATATTCCTTCAATCTTTGAAGTGTTTGTATTGGCCTGTGTTTCGGGGTTTTCGGCAAGAAAATAACCGTTTCCGATGATGGTGAGTGGCTTGGTTAGCGATCCCAGAGCATAAGTTGTAGCTGAAGGCTCGATGTAAAGCGTGTCGCCCGGCTGCACCATGGTGGAGTTGTTGGCTTCGGTGATGCCGGTAAAATGGGCGCCGGAACCAGAGATGTTGTTTACTCGCCAAACGTTGGCATTACTTACTATTGCCATGAAAATGGCCATTACGACTGTGAAAAAGATTTTAGTTTTCATTGTGACAAAATTTTGGTTAATAAAATATGTGATTAAAAAATATTCATTATTTCAGGTATCTTAATATGCATTCTAAATCTCATTTTGCAGGTTAAACAGTAATCTTCCCAAAATTTGTTCCGCCTAAAGTATCGTAAATTTCAATAATCCAACCCAGGTATTAGCCGAACTCTCCAACAGTATGGGAAATCATTCAACTCCTTGATTTTAGTTTAAATTCAGTAGCATTCTTTCCGGAGTAAACCAGCCAATAATCATATCTTCACTTTTAGTAAGGAAAATCAAAAATAGACTTTATATTCAATTCAATCGGATTTCAGATGTATTGATTTATAAATATCAACAATTGCAAAGTATTATATATCAATAAATTGAACCAAAATCAAGGGATAGTTTCTAATGACTTTTTTGAGACAAAAGCAACAGAGTAAATCATCAAATAATAACATTCGAATTGATCAGGAAGTTAAAACACCATAATTTTCGGGGTAATTTGTATATTTGTGCCATGGTGCTAAAAGTAGTCAGAATGGTTGCGTTTTATTTTTTAGCAGTATCCCTCATTCTGCCTGATATAACATTTATAGCTGCAGCGCCGCAGAAACACCATGAAGCAGATAGCATGCTCAATTTGCTCACAATCAGCCCTGACAGGCTAAAACCTAAAATCTATCTGCACTTAAGTGAAATTCTGTTACCAACCGACACACTGCAATCCATGATCTATGCCAGACATGCTTTGGAACTTGCCCATGAACTGAAAATTCATCAAGATCAACTTTGGGCTAACCATCAGTTGAGTAAAATCTATTTTCACTTCGATTCAATGCGATTTGCGCTGGAACATTCGCAGGAAGCACTCCGTATCTCGGAAAAGCTGAAGGTTGATAAGGAATTGAAACCATTGATCGAAACCCTCACCGGCGAGTGTTTATACTTACGAGCAGCCTGTTACCGTCAATTATACCCCGACAGTGTGCAATCGATTTTAATCGATCTGATTGACGCAACTGAAAAACTAAAAAATTCCACTTTGTTCGAAACACTTGCCAATATCCATCAATTGCTTGGACAACAATATCTTGATATCAATATTTTTGATAAGGGCATTGAACATCTTCGAAAAGCCATTGAATACTACGAAATAATTGATAACAAGTCAGCTATGGCCTATCTCTATATGCAATTGTCCTATAGAACAGATCGTGCAACAGGTTTACAATATGCTCAAAAATCAATTAATCTTTACACTCAGGCAAATGACTCTCTGGGGATGGCCCGAAATCTCATCCATATGGCTTATCAAACCAGAAAAATTCTGGATAAGGAAACAAATCTGAACTATGTCAACCTGGCTTACAGCATTTACGAAGAGTTCAATGATTATCCTGGAATGGTTTACGCACTTTTTCACCTCGCAACCTATCATTGCTTTCATCTTAGCGATTCGACAACAGGTTTGAAATACCTCAAAAAAGGAGCAGAAATAGCTTTAAAACATCAGGTGACTAAATCAGCAGGGCATATTTTTGTCACCCTGGGAAGTTTTTATAAAAACAGGCAACAATACGATTCAGCCGCTTACTATTTCCACATTGCCGATTCCATCACCAGGTTTATTCCGGCGAAGCCTGAAAGAATCCGTTTTCTGACCAGTATGGGCGAATTTTATACAGAACTGCAAAAAACTGAATTAGCCGGGGAATATCTGCAAAAAGCACTTGAAATGGCTGAGAAAACTGATGAATGGCAATTGACCGAAATTATTTATCAAGCATTTTATACTTTGTATAAACAAAACGGAGATTTTGAACAGGCACTTTACTATTTCGAGCGCCGCAGAGATTTGCTGAGCAGGATGATCAACCAAAGCACAGAGCGCGCAATCGCCGAAATGCAGATTAGGTACGAAACAGCAAGAGTGGAACATACCTTGGATATGATGAAGAAAAATGAAGCCTTAAAAAATGCCGAACTGCAACGAAAACAGATGACCATCTACTCAATAACATCCGGTTTGCTGCTGATTATGGCTTTTTCAGCATTGCTTAGCTGGCATTATCTTGTTAAAAGAAAAGCTTATGAGAAATTGATGGAGAAAAATCTTGAACTGATAAATACAGAAAAAAGGACAAAACTAAAAGAGGCAACTGATCAAAATGAAGGTTTACCACTTGATCCCACAATCCACAAACAAATCGCAAACAGGATGAACTACCAGATCAGGAAAAATAAAATATTTCTCAAAAGTGAACTCACCCTAAATGGACTAGCCAAAAAATGCAGAACAAATTCATCCTATCTGTCAAAATTTATCAATCAGGAATACGAAACCAATTTCAATGGTTTTATAAATGAACTTCGCATCAGAGAAGCGCAAAAAATGATGGCTGACGAGCGCTATAAATCATATTCCATCGAGGGAATTTCGTCAACTGTTGGGTTCAAAACAAAGTCGGTTTTTAATAATTCATTCAAAAAAATTACCGGTGTCACACCTTCCTATTATCTGACATACCTGAATGAAAAAAAATCTCACCAGGGACATTTGTCACCCGGAAGTATGAAAACAGATTAAGTCTAAATCCATTTACAATGTTGATATTTATAAATCCACACAACATATAATGGATTTTGCAGGAATCATTTCATACTTTTGGCCATTTGAAGAAATAAATATTATCATTCATCCTATTGAAAATAATTAAAAAATGAAGTGGTTTTTAAAAACCGGCAGTTTTTGTTTTATGTTGTTGATCTGTTTATCCGGATGCAAAAACAAATGGTCTCAAAAAAATTACCTTGGCGAAATTCCGGCCATCGCAGCCAGTTATCGGGAAAAGATCGAAATACTGGAGCATAAGACCGACAATTGTTACAACCTGGAAAAAGCGTTTGAATACGCTGTTAAAGCTAAGAATCTCAGTAAAGAGGCTGAACAAAAAATCGGGGAGGCATTTGATGAACTACCAAAGCCAGTGCTGATTCCTGTAATTCAGGATCATCACGAAGCAGGATTTTCTATCAGGGAAGTCAGTCTTGTTGCAGCATCACAGCAGACACTCTTATTTGAGATCACAGTAGATACCGAATTCTCCACATTTTTGCCAGATACCATTTTCATTTGTGGGATAAATAAAAAAGATCAATTAATCAAACCTCCGGTATTGTTTGGCAAATCCAAATCAACAATTCAACAGGATTCAACCATTTTCTCGGGAATTGTCCTTCATCCTGAAAATTTCATCCATCTCAAATCGTTCAAAATTGTCAACAGGAATCCATAACAATGTTAAAACCCCCGAGCCCGCCAACTGGCAGACCGGGGGCTAAACCTAACCTGTAATCCTCACTTATTTTCTGACAATTTTTCTGAAAATAGTTTCTATGTTTTGTTCGATTTTGATAATATAAACACCGGGATTGCAGCCACTCAGGTCAATACTCATCTCTGGACTGGAATTACTTACCTCATGCCCGACAACCTGACCTTTTGCATCAGTAACGGTGATTTCAGCATCCGCATCCAG
>RZYY01000186.1 GCA_009930115.1 Sphingobacteriia bacterium
GCATCAGCAATAATCCGCTGGGCACGGGCTTTTTCTTCAGTATAGTTCTCTGATTCTTCAATCTTAATTGCCAGGCCGGCAGTTTTCACTGCCCCATCCAGATCACTCTGCAGCAATACTTCGGCCAAATTGTTCAGAGCAGCTATCTTAAGTTTTCCCTTTAAACTGTCGGACACACGTTTCAGACTGTCAGCGTCAGGTACGGCTTTTAAACCATACGTAAGTGTTAAAGTGATGAGAAAAAGCAGGAATATTTTACAATCGCGTGGCAGGTGCATTGAATTTCTCATTTTAATGTATCTAAAACAGACAAATCTGAATAAAACTTATAATTACAAACTGCGAACTGTTACTCCAGTCCATTGCGTTGCGAAGATAGCAGAATCGAAAGATTATAATTTTGAAAAAAAGGTTAAAAGATTTTTTAGTAGTTGAATTTTCGCAACCCAGTGAAATACAATAAACCTAAAACCTTTTCTATTACCGGGTTTTTGAACTAACCCTTTTCCCATTTATTCAGTAACTCTTAGCATGAACAAAATTGAAGCAAACTCAATAAAAAGTGCAGACTTATCACGGTACAGCCTCCCAATAAATCTTTTCTCCGCATTGCCTGATGTTAAATGGAATAAACACCGCTCAAACCTGACAGGTTTCCAAAACCTGTCAGGTTTATAAAAACTCAAAAAAAAATAGCAATTACACTAATAATCCTTTAAACAACGAACACTAAACCCATAATCCTGGGTGTCGACGCTACGACCAATGCTTGCAACACTGAATTGAAGTGTCCTAGACCTGGCATAAGTTGTTTCAAATACAGTAGAACTCCAGAAGTAGCCAACATTATCAGCTATATGGAAGAAAGTTCCATAAGAATCGCGAATGCCACCAGGAAGAACTGTAAAGCCTGTAGCATTGTTTAATAGTTGATTGTTACCCACAGCACATGTATATGAAGACGTGTACCAGTTTGTAGTGGCAGCAAGTGCCTTTGCTATAAATAAAGTATTATTGTTGCATAAGTATTCTGACTGGCTGCTAACGTAATCGGTTAAAATTGTCCACTCCGCATCGGTAGGCAAATGCCAGCCTTCAGGACATATTCCCTGTGTGCCTGGATTAGTCGAGTAACCCATCATTTCTTGCCATTGATAAAGTCCACCATACACAACGCAATTAGCATCAATATTGTCCAAACAATACTTTTCAAAAACTCCATTGTTGGCCTGGCTGCTGCTTCCATCAATACGGGTACCAATGTTCAGGTTTTCCTTCATCCAGCACTGGTTGCCGATTTGCACGGTTTCGTACTCCTGGCCGTCGCGGACATCAACTAAAGTTTCGCCACAGGTAAAGCCTGCAGTTTCTTCTTCAAAATTCGCTGTAAGGGTAATATCTTCAACAGTCATGGTATAGGTAAAATTTGCCAAAACACTAACTTCTGTTCCATCTTCATCCGTCCAGTTTATAAAATCCCAGCCTTCGTTAGCCTCGGCCGTGATGTTCACCTGCTCCCCTGCTTCGTATTGGCCTGCTCCGGTTACTGTGCCTGTACCTGATGGATTAACCTCGAGGTTTAGGTCGTATGTTGTCGATCCGGTTCCATCATTTTTCAGACAGCGTACGCTGAAACCTGATCCTTTGTTTATACTCGTCCCACCTAAACTACTACTTCCATAATTCAGGGTATTTCCCCATGCATTAGAGGAAAAATCTTCATTGGTTGTCCACCAGTTGCTCCATTGCCCGAGTGTAGTGAATATACCATCATTGCCACGTTTTCCGCCAGGAAGACCGGAAAAATCAAACTCATCAAATCCGTAATGCGATTCATTTGAGTTCCAACGTGGGTGATCAGAAGTGTTGCAGTAGCCACCAAGTGGTGAATTGACCTGCCGGCACGATTTCAGGGCATTACCTGCTCCATTTGCATTAAACATATCATTTGGATATCCCTGAGATACAACATAATCTACCAACTGTGTCCACTCGGCATTGCTTGGTAAATGCCAGCCTGTGGGACAAATACCCTGTACGCCGCTGGGATTAGTGTTACTGCTGCCGGCGCCATTCATCATTGTTGTCCAGGTATAAAGCCCTCCATACAAATTACAGTTATTGGCAACGTTGTTGTAACAATAGCGCAATATGTTGTTTCCAACGGCATCTCGGGTGGTTTTCAGGTTTTCCTTCATCCAGCATTGCTCACCCACAAGCACGGTATTGTAAATGTTACCGTCAGCGTCGGTGATGGTAGAAATGCCGCAGGTAAATACTCCCTGTTGTTGAGTTAAAAAGCTTAGTTGCTCTCCATAAGCAGTTCCAACATGGTTACCAGCAAATGCACGGATAAAATAATTGGTTTGTGGAACAAGCCCTGTAAGTTCGCTTAGCCATGAACCCATACCTGTACCATTATACAATATACCTTCGTATTCCTCAATGGTCGGGTTTTCGTAAGTACTCCACACTACACCACGTTCGATAACAGCCGAACTCCCTTCGTGCAATACTTCACCCCCACAGGTAGCCGTAGTGGAAGTAATATCAGTAACCTCCAGAGTAACCACTTCAGGAAGCTGAAAAAGATTAAACGGTGCAACGGCTTTTACCAGATAAGCCTTTCCAGGCAACAATGTTTCCAGTGTGAAAATATTCATTTCCTGCCAAAAAACATTTACCCCGGCCACTTCGGTTACAATTTCCACCTTTTCCAAATGATCATAAAAATAATCTTCGATCAACACAGGAACATCACTCAAAACCGGTATCAAATTCCATCCGGCTTGAAGGTCGAACTGACGGGAAAGCGGGTAAAGTCCCTGTATCTCCAGGATTCCGGCAGAGACCATTTTAATAAAATATCCCTCTTTTACATCCCAATTGATCAATGTGCTTTTGGATGCTGGCTGGTAATAATTCCCTTCAAAATCACGAAGGATAATCAATTGCTCTTCGATAGCAGACATCAGACTGGCAACTTCAGGATTGGAAGGATCAAGGTAGGATGAAATGCCAGTCCATCCCTGATTGAGATTGATGGTTTGGGTTTCGGATATTACTCCCCGCCCTTCAAAAGTTTGATTACTGTTTTGTGCCATCGGCAATAAACCACTTAAAATCAGTGCTAAAAACAAAGTATATTTTCTCATACATTTAATTTTGTTCTGCCACAGCCCTAATAACAGATTAAGTTAATGAAAAAAAGCGCAGGGGCTGTAACTTTTCGCTATTGAAACCCTCAGGTAATCACCACCGCAATGAAACACTCCAGCGCATGCGCCTTGAAGGTTTAACTTTTGGTCATTCCTTTTGAAATACCGGTGGTTCTCAACCACAAAAAGTCAACGCTTTTCTTATTTTGGTGATCCTATTTCATCATGATGGAAGATAGTTTTTAATTATCATCATTATACCAATTTATCATTAGATGGTTCTTCAAAGTATAACTTCCTGATTACTGTTATTCTTAGTGTAACCCTTTTTTTATTTATTTGCCAGCTCTACTTATACAAGCATCATATCCGCGTAATTTGTTAATAATCCCTTACACACCGGATACTGCGACCATCCCGCTTATCGTCAGAAACGGGGATAAAAAGATTACTTTCATTGATCATCAGGCGGTAACCCGCATTTGACGAACTGTTTTCAGTAGAAGACCAAAAGTAACCCGAAATGCCCATGCTAAAATAAAATCCATCCCATGTACGGTAGCCGCCCGGAAGACCGGAAAAACCATATTCATCTGTGCCCCAGCCGTAATCAGTTGCATTCCATCTTGGATGCTCAGATGTTGTACAATTGCCGCCCAATGGAGAATTTACCTGCCTGCAGGACTTAATTTCATGAACATTCATCAAAAAGTCTCCGCCAAGATAATCAGTAAACGCCTTCCATTCATCATGTGAAGGCACATGCCACCCGGCAGGACAAATTCCATTGGCACTATTGACTGCATGCCAATTATAGAGTGCGCCATATAGATCTTTCCAGCTGTTGGCGTTATCAAACCAGGCATAAGCACCGGTAATATTGTTTTCCCATGCATCGTTGTCATTTCCAGGATATTCAATTGGTGTCCCATTACGATAACTGGTGGTTTTCAGGTTTTCCTTCATCCAGCATTGGTTACCAATGAGTACTGTGTTGTAAACATTGCCGTCAATATCGGTAACAGTGGGCATATCAGGACATGGCAGGCCTAAAACCATGGTTTCTGTTTGAAATTGTTCCTCGTTACCATAAGCAATGCCAATGGTATTGCTTACATAGGCTCGCACAAAATATTGCTTGTTGTGGGCAAGTTCCGTCATAGTGCTTTGAAAATCTCCTGCTATTGGCGCTTCATACGTTCGACCGGAGTTTTGTGCAAGGGTTGGATTTTGAGAAGTGCTCCAAACAAGCCCTTTTGAGCTGATCACTCCACCTCCGTCATTGGTAATAATACCTCCGCTTTTGGCTGATGAGGTCGTTATTTCTGTCACCGGAAGAGTGCTGATTGATGGCAGTTCAATCTTCTTTTCTTCTTCCTCCTTTGTGCATGTGGTTAATAAAATAGCTGCTGCCAGTGTAATAACCACAAGTGAAACTTCTTTTTTCATTTTGATTTAAATTAGGTGAATGAGTGATAAACCTTCAGATTCTGTTCAATCTTAATCTTTAATGCAACGAACACTACCTATATCCAATGGAAGGGAGCCAACAAAGGACGTATAAGGATGACCTGACCCTAAACGGAAAAATGCCGGATTTTGCATGGAATTACTCGGAGCAACCCACCAATAGCCTAAACTACCGACAGCAGGCAAGATG
>RZYY01000187.1 GCA_009930115.1 Sphingobacteriia bacterium
GGCAATCAATTTTGTATGCCCATCAAACAACAAGCTTAACCGGGCATGTGGGTTTTCTTGTCGGAATGGGTATTACTTTTACCTCTTGGAGAAAAATTTCAGGGAGATGTGTTAATCATCGGTTTTTAGAGAACATGTTACCTGTTGGATCGCTCCGACTTTAAGTAACGTGTCCATTTATGTAAATTTTTAATTTCCAAACAATCGAATATCCGGTGGAATCAGGCTTTATTCATCCGGGGCATTCCATTTTCATAAAAAGTTACTTTTGTGCCTGTATTGGATTTGCCGGAAGAATGGAGAGGTTCAGGTAAAGTTCATTGAGAAGCAGGTAACGAAGCAATACTTTTACTGGTTTTGTAGTCAACTAAAATGATGAAATGGAGAATCTTTACTACGGAATAATTACGATTTTCATTTGTATTCCGGGATATTATTATGCTTACAGGCAATATTCCAGAAGCAACATAATGGTTGCTTTACTTCTGATCATGCTGTGTGGATTATTATTGAGAATTTATACGGCAACTGATTTCTATTTGCATGCCTGGGATGAACGTTATCATGCACTTGTTGCCAAAAACCTGATTAATGATCCATTGAAGCCGATGCTTTACAATAATCCGGTTTTACCTTTTGATTACAGGAATTGGACAGCAAATCATATCTGGATTCATAAACAACCTATTCCGTTATGGACCATGGCGCTGAGCATGTCACTATTTGGAGTCAATGAAATTGCACTGCGCCTGCCATCGGTTATTTTAACAACATTGGGTATCGGCATTACTTTCTATATTGGCAGATATTTTTTCAATAGCAGAGTTGGTATTATTGCAGCTTTTCTGTTTTCAATACATGGTTTAATCATTGAACTGACTGCTGGTCGCGTGGCTACTGATCACACGGATGTTTTTTTTCTGTTTTTTGTTCAACTGTCAGTACTACTGGCAATCAGATATTTTCAAAGCAAAAGAGCTGTTTTCAACATTCTTTGCGGAATAAGCACTGGTTTGGCAATATTATCCAAATGGTTGCCTGCGCTTATTGTTCTGCCGGTCTGGCTACTTTTAGCTTTAGATACCCAATCATTCAGCAGAAAAAAAATCATTTTGAATTTTTTCATACTTTTAGTTGTCATCGCTTTAATTTCCATGCCCTGGCAATGGTACATTTTTAATGAATTTCCAAAGGAAGCGCTTTGGGAAAGCAGTTTTAATCTGAAACATATCACCGAGGCACTGGAAAATCACGGGAAGCCTTTTTATTACCATTTTGATAAAATCAGGATTTTGTATGGGGAGTTTATCTATCTGGCCCTGATATGGTTTTTTTGGAAAACCATCAGGCAATTGAAAAATTTCAGAAGATTAATTCTTTTAACGTGGATAATTATTCCATTGATTTTCTTCTCAATTGCCAAAACTAAAATGCAGGCCTACACTTTATTTGCTGCACCGGCCTTCTTTATTTTAGCCGCACTTTTTTGGGATTTTTTATTTATTTACCGAAATAGATTCAGGTACAAAATGTTAATTTCAATCATTTTAATCCTGGCAATAGCTTTTCCGATAATCTATTCCATTGAGCGCACAAAGCCTTTTACAATAAGAGAAAGAAATCCTCAGTGGACAAAAGAATTAAGGACATTGAACGAACAAATTAAGGAGAAGAAAAATATTGTAGTTTTCAATTCCGAACATCCAATCGAAACCATGTTTTATACCGATTGTGCTGCCTATTCAACAACTCCGGATTCATCAGCATTATGCAGTTTGCATGAAAAAGGGTATGAAATTTATATCAGAAATGATTTGAAAACAGAAAGGATAAACAATCATCATCAAAAATCTGACCTGCTGATAACCGGGCCACACACACAATATGTCAGATGGAGGGGAAAAGAATAAAATCAGGTATTGCAGCCTGCTTAGGTTTTTTAATAAGGGGATTAAACCTGACAGGTTTTCAAAACCTGTCAGGTTTGCAGTCAGGTTTTCAGTTTACAACAACCTTCCCCTGCCGTGAATAATATCCATTATTTGTGATCTGGTAAAAATATACCCCTTTCGCTACACCACGAACGTCCCAAATTATCTTTCCCTCTGATTTGTACAACATCGGGTCTTGCACCGGCATACCCAGGATGTTGAATATTTTTACTTCCGGCATTTCTACCTGCCCGCCACCGGCAACCTCAAAGCAAACATAATCACCGGCAGGATTGGGGTAAACCTTTATTTCTCCGATAATCTCATAGGATTCAACAACCGAAGTGAGTGTGTCCTGAATCTCAAACACCCAGATATCTTTATCCTGTACATTACCTCCATGTGGTGTGCAGGCTACATCGTAGGATGGGCCATAATTGGTCTCGCCGGCGATTACATAGTTGTTTTCATTTATGTAGTGGAAGCCGAACCAAAGCTCTTCATTTGACCTACCTCCAAAACATTGTTCCCGCAGTAAATCACCCTGACTATTAATTTTCAACAACCAGATATCATCATAGTA
Organism: Sphingobacteriia bacterium; assembly: GCA_009930115.1. Taxonomy (GTDB): domain Bacteria; phylum Bacteroidota; class Bacteroidia; order Bacteroidales; family 4484-276; genus RZYY01. Next base: position 2,515 of record RZYY01000187.1, read on the forward strand.
TTCACTAATTGAATGGTTGTGGCTAATATCCCCATCTGTCGACCTGGTGGTTCCTACAATTAATATATTCTCAAACTCGTCAATATGCATTGTTTTTACATCTTCACATTTACTTCCACCAAAACACTTTTGCCAAATAATAATACCCTCAAAGTCTGTTTTCACAATCCAAATATCAACATCGCCATGAAAGCCACTTACATCCCCATCATTTGAGCCGGTATATGCGCCCATTAGGTATCCATCGCTTACTTCTGCTAAAGCAGTGACCCCATCATGATCACTGCCGCCATAGCACCGGTCCCATTCGATATTCCGGTCGGCGTCCAGTTTGACCAGAATGGCTTCTGAGTAGTCGCTGTTATGCGGGGTGCAGGTGATATTACCCCCTTCGAAAAGTTGAGCGGATATGCCCACCAGAAAGCCACCGTCGCTGGTTTGAATAATGGCCTGCCCCACATCCTGACCGGGGCTGCCAAGGGTAATGTCCCACTGCTTTTCGCCATCGCTGTTTACCTTGATCATCCAGGCATCGTAATAGCCATAGTGATTGGATACATCACCATCGCTGGAACTAGTCCAAACAAGGGCAACTATACCGCCATCATCTGTGGTGGTACCTGTCCATACCGTTTCATCCCCGTTACCGCCGTATATTTCTTCCCATATAATATTTCCGATGGAGTCGATTTTTAATAACCATAAATCCCATGAATCCGGATAGGGATCATAAGAAATATCCACATCACTGGAATTTGAGGCGCCAAGCAGATAAAATTCTCCTTGTCCTGCCGGAAATATCCTGTATATATTATCTCCTTTTGTACCACCATAATTCTTTTCCCAAATTATTTCTCCAGTAGTACTAATTTTGAGAATCCATCCATCAGAAAGTCCATTGTTATTTGATATATCACCATCAGAGGATACAGTCCATCCTGCAATAATATATCCTCCTGAAACTGGTAATATATCATAAGCACAATCCCATTCACTTCCCCCAAAGCATTCCTGCCATTCAATATTAAAAGATTGTGCCAGTAGTAGGAGCGGCGTTATAACTAATAAGCCAATAATTATAAGTTTATTAACCATCATTACAAAGTTTAAGATAAAACCAAGGGAATCCGAAATTCCCTTGGTTTAAAATCGATTATTTTGTGATCACAAGTTTTGAGGTAATACTGGCTCCGTTTACCACAAAAGTATAAAAATATACACCCGGTTTAACTTCACGGGTATCCCATACATACTGACCCTGCTTTCCGACGACTTCAAACACTTTTACCACTATACCTGTGGCATCAGAAATCTTGATCACGCCTTTGCTTTCGGTTTCCGGCAAAGTATAATTGAAAGTAGCCCATTCCCTGGCCGGATTAGGTTCCACGCTTAGGATTACGCCATAATCCTGGTTGAGAAGGGCCGGGTCAACGGCGGTACTTTTAAAGCCTTGGTTGTCCGAAATATTAAGGCAATTGCAAAAGTGATACCCATAACTTTGTTCTAAAATGGAACGTGCTTGTGCGCCAGCCGTACCATGACTGTTTTGGGCCAGAGTTTCCAACTGCGCTACTTCTCCGCTGGTCAGCTCATCATATTTCCGGCCTTGTTGCAATAAATCAACCTGCAAATCCAGCATTTCCATGTAGTAGTCATGCTCGTTCATATCGTAATTGCTAAGCTGGTATTGTTGAGGGATTATTTCAGCCAGTGCCAATGCATTGTCCACATTGCCTTCGGTCAGGTAGGTTTGGATGATCTGCCGGTCGGCCATTACGCCGCCCCGGTTTTCAAGCCAGTTACGCAGTGCGTTGTAGTCAGTTTCTTCCTGGTTCAGAATACTACGTATCATGTCATTTGTGGCACGCGTTTTCAGACGGTTGTTTTCGGCCATCTGGTTTTGCAGTGCCGTTTTGTAGGTGGTGCCATAAGCCACCTGCCGCAAGATGTTTATCATGTATGGGGGCAACGGATTTTCCTTTTCTTTAAGGTATTTTATCAGCTCATCCTTTTTCAGCTCATCCGGATTGGCTGCCATAATCTCAAAGATCACGCTCTCGGGGAACACTTCGGTCTTGTCGGCAGTTGCTTTCAAAACCTCCATAGAAAGGTGAGGCGATTTATCGAGCAGGTCTGCACGTAGTTGCCACATCTTCTCAGGCCATGCTGTTTCAACATCTGATAAGGTTGCATCATTGATGCCGCCGTCTTTGGTTTTCTTGTATTTTACTATTGCATTCATTTTTGAACTGTAAATTTTCCCGAATAATAAACACCATCAATCTCT
>RZYY01000188.1 GCA_009930115.1 Sphingobacteriia bacterium
CCAGCCAACTGTCCGAAGTATGGAAGGACTGGGCTTCTTTCGGTGAACGCAGATTGCGATTCTATGACATCACTTATTGACTCCATGCCTATTATTACCTGTGCAGGAAAGAACAAAACAGGGAAAGTGGCTACTGAAATTGCCACTAAAGGATACTGTTCGACAAAGAACATGTATTATTTCGGGCTCAAGCTTCATACCTTAGCTTTCCGCAGGGAAGGAACTATTCCATTCCCTGAAATGATTATCTTATCATCGGCACAGGAGAATGATCTGACTGTTCTTAAAAGAGAAGTAGCTGATAGCCTGATAAACAGAGATATCTTTGCCGATAAGATATACTCAGACTTCTCGTTTTGGGAAAACAAACAGCAAGAACAAGGTGTAACCATGCTCACTCCAGTTAAAGCAATAAAAGGAGAGGGTCAGATTATTACTCAAAGAGAGAAAGCAGGCAGAGACCTGTTTTCTACTGCCGTTTCAAAGGTCAGACAACCCATAGAATCGTTTTTCAACTGGCTGAATGAGAAAACAAATATTCAAAGAGCGATGAAAGTCAGATCTACATCTGGACTTTTGGTACATACGATGGGGAAAATTGCCATCGCATTCATTTATCTAATTTTTTAAAACGATGAATCAAAGTTCAACTGCTGATTCGCATAAATAGGGAAGTCCGCCATAACGGCTATATAATTCGTAACTCGTTTCACTTTCAGTTAATCCGTGGAATTCAAGAAACTCAGAATAGGAGAGACTATATATTTTGAATTCGATATATCTGCCACTTAAATAGGTGGCGAGTTCTCCTGAAAGCATCTTGGCGTTACTACCTGTAATGTATATATCATTATCTTCATTGAGCAGGAGCGAACGGATGACTTTCTCAAACCCGGGAATATCTTGTATTTCATCGATAAAGATATAATTCTTAACTTTTTCTTTGCTATGAGAAATGATGTACGAGTGTAAATCTTCTGCTGTTTGCAGGGAACTGAATGCAAAATCTTCAAGATTGATATAGATAATATTCGCATCCGGCTCTTCTCCTAGAATTTCTTCAATAAGTTGGTAAAGAAGGAAACTTTTGCCTACACGACGTTGCCCTGTTAATACCTTGGCTACTGATTTTTGCATAAAAGGTTTTATTCGGTCAATATAACCTTTTCTTTTTTTGAGGATTCGAGGAAAGTTCATGGGCCTGAAAGTTTTAATTATACCTTAAACTCTTGCGAATATATGGAAAAGTTTTAATTATACCTTAAACTTTCGGAGATTTAATGGAATGTTTTAATCAGAACCCTCTTATTGAACTTTCATGCTATAATCCGCTTTCAGCCGTTTCTGTTTTATCTGTAAACGCTTTGCTGGAAGGAGATAGCGGCTGAAACCGGAAAATATCATTTGCAGGAAGGTACTGTAGGCAAGGGGGAGTGCTTTCAGCGCATTCAGCTTTTCAGGCTTACTAGTAGAGCTATATATTCAGCGTGATGGGTATATATACTCACCATGCTGAATATACATGTCCACCAAGCGGGATCTATAGATCCACCACGTGGGCAAAAGTGAGGTGAAATGTGGGCTTATGGCTGCTTGAGCGTGGGCTCGAACACGCCAGCACGTGGGCTGAACAAAACAGAGCCTCTGTTGAAAGTAAATATGGCAAAAGGAACTGGAGTTAAACACTTTTGCTTTCAGGAGTGCTTTCAGCAAAAATCACCGATGAAAAGGGGCTTTTTTAAAGAACTGAAGGCTGAAGGCGGTTTTTATTCTAATAGTTAGTAAGGAATTTGACTGTAACAAGAAAGGGAATCAAGTTTCTTTCTCCATCTTTTATTTTTGCTTCAACGCCAGGCATAATTTGACCGGCTGCACCAATTTTCCAATTACCTGGTCTTGTAAATGAAATCATTGGTGCTGCTTCTGTCATACCATAGCCCTCAAGCATTTCAAAACCAAGTGTTTTGTAATCTCTGGCTACATCAGGATCAAGGGGGGCACCACCACAAACCATATATTTTACATGACCGCCAAATTTTTCATGAACTGATTTGAATATTGTTTTTGAAAATTTGCGGGAGTTGAGTCTGCTGGCCAGTAAAAACAGCGACCGGGCAATTCCGCTGGCGTTTATTTTATCCATGATGCCTTTGCGAATAACAGCATACAGACGGGGCACCCCAATAATGATGGTAACCTGGTTTTGTTGCAGCGTCCTGAGGATATCTTCGGTGTTGAGTGATGGAGACATGGCCGTTTTCCCGCCAACCATCAGCGGGGCTATCAGTGAGCCCAGCAAAGGAAAAATATGATGCAGCGGCAGCAGAATCATCACTGTCTCTGTAGAAGTGAAAATTGGAATATCTCTGGAAACAGCAGTGATATTGGCAATTAAATTTTCGAACGACAGCATCACTCCCTTTTGGCTGCCAGTGGTTCCTGAAGTATAGATAATCAGGGCTGTTTTTTGAAGATCGGGGATTTCGAGATTCAGTTGTTTCCGGTCTTGCGTTAAATCACTCAGGTCTTCGAAAACCAGCACGCGGGGAGAATCAGACAACGATTGCAGGGCTTTGTCCACTGTTTCTCTTTTGGTCTGCGAACAAAAGATCACATCCGGCCTGCAGTCATTGATCATATAGCTAAGTTCAGCCGCAGTAGCCATTACATCGGCCGGTACTACTATAGCCTGCTGAAGCCACGCACCAAAAAATGCAAACAGCCACTGGGGTCTGTTTTCAGCGTAAATCATTACTTTTTCTGGCGCGAAAGGCCGGAGTATTTCGCTGAATGCGGCAGATTGGTCAAGTAAGTCTGAGTAGGAATAATTCTGGTCTTTATAGGTTAAAGCCAGATTGTTGTTAGATTGTAAAATTTTCATATTCAGTAATAAGCGACAAAAGTATAAAAAGGAGGTTTATCCCCGTTCATTTTTATACTTTATTCACTTTTTAATCAGCCAGTCAGCAACCTGATCAGGAGATACCAACCCGATATCCACCAGCTTTACATCTCTTAACCCGAATTTGCGAATGACATCATCTACCAATGATTTACGAACAACCCACAAATATTCAAAATCTGATTTATCAAGCAGTGGATTAATGGCTTTTGCCCATCCTTTATCCTGTAATTCAAGAAGGCCTATTTCATCGATAGCTACAAAATCACAACCTTTAAGATGATTGTATTCAAGCGCTTTATAGCCAAAAGTGAAGGCGGAAGCGGAAAAAGTGAACGGCCCGATCTTCTCACCTTCGGTAAAATGGACCGAGCATAATGGCATGGAATCTCCGGTTTTTATATTAACTATAGTAAAAGACACCCGCTGATCGTTTTCAAACTGTCCCGGAGCTATGATGCCTCCGGTTGTAAATCCTTTTACCCTGAGCAGTCTGATCAACTCCCGGAGAAAAGTGGTTTTGCCCTGATGTTTTTCACCGGTGATAATTAAAATGCCCGGGTGCCCGCTGTTTTTTCGGAAATAATCCAGTAAATTTTCAGCACGATGCAAAAGGTTAGCAAGAGTTCGTACCGGTGATTTGATTAAAACAGCAGGCCTGGCCAGTTGTCCGATTAAAACCGGAAGCACTGAGAATGAAGCTCCTAAAACCATGTACAGTTGTGATAAACCATTTTTTGCTAAAACTGCTTTTACAACAGGGTTTTTCAGTTCAGCACCAATCGCCGAAAACCCAGCAATGACAAGTATCGCCCTGACATTCATTTTCAGTCCGACCATTAGTCCGTCGTGATCGAACGGATTGCCTGTCTGAAAACCATTAAAAAAGAGGGTGGCCAGTAATGTAATAATAAAAACCTGAACCCACAGCAAAGGTTTTTTAAGGTGATTCATCGTTCGCTGATATCTCAGAACAGAAGCAATCACATAAATCCCGGTAATGACAACAGCTTGAATCAATGGGAGGACATTTAAAACAATGAAGCATATCACAATGGCAACTAAATGAAAAACCAGTGCTGCTATGGAATGCTTAACATCAAACTGCCGATTAAAAGTAAGTATATCAGGTTTTATTTCGGTTGAATAATCAGGCAGAAAAGTCACTCTTCTTTTTTTGACATTGCGTGCAATTACTATTCCTGCAACTGCCGAAAAAGAACCCAGCAAAAAATAAAGCACAAAAAGAATACTGACCGCCTGCCAGACTTTCAGGTTTTCCATTCCGATCTGCTGAATACTGAATTTGTAAAAATTGATGAGTACCACAACAACATCAAATCCATATTTTACAAGCATGTTGATTACTTTAAGCAGAATGTTAATGGCAACTGCAGCTGCCCCTCCGATCAGATACCCGGCATAATTTTTACCCAAAACACTTATGGCTCCCTCCATCAACAAAGCCTGTAAAAAAATTCCGATCATCGGGCCTATTAAAAATGCGCTGGGAGCAATTGACTTCATCAAAGCACAAATCAACCCTGCCCGCCAAAAAAGGCCCTTTTCACTCCATAACTGATGAAAGGCAACCATAATTATAACACCGGTCATTGAAAGCATTGTGCCTGACATTGGCAATTGCATGTTATGTAAAAAACTGCCGATAACAATTTCTACTGATGCCCACAAACTTCCAACAACACCGGCTTTGAGCCAAATATCGTTTATTTTGTCCGAAACACTCAAATCATCCTGTTTTGCCGGCAATATTACAAAAAAAACGCTCCCGGTATTGGCATGCCGGGAGCGCTTCTCGCTATAAGATGATTTGTTTATTGAATCAGTTTAATTTCAACACGTCTGTTTTTAGCTCTGCCTTCAGGTGTATCGTTTGT
>RZYY01000047.1 GCA_009930115.1 Sphingobacteriia bacterium
GGATTAAAAAAGCCAATTGGCAAAATCGTCATCCGACCCTGACTGGGGTCGCATTATTCGAATTAATACGTTTCTCAAATGGATAGAATAACGAATCCGAAAGATTCAAATGTTTGTAGAAAAAATATTTGGAAGATTATCCGACCCCGTCGGGGTCGCATGTTCCCTTTTACGATCGGTTTTTATAAACATTCAATCCTTTCAGGATTAAAAAAGCCAATTGGTAAAATCGTCATCCGACCCTGACTGGGGTCGCAATATTCGCATTAATACGTTTCTCAAATGAATAAAATAACGAATCCGAAAGATTCAAATGTTTGTAGAAAAAATATTTGGAAGATTATCCGACCCCGTCGGGGTCGCATGTTTCCTTTTACGATCGGTTTTTATAAACATTCAATCCCTTCGGGATTAAAAAAGCCAATTGGCAAAATCGTCATCCGACCCCAACGGGGTCGCATGTTCCCTTTTACGATCGGTTTTTATAAACATTCAATCCCTTCGGGATTAAAAAAATAAAATGACAAAAAGAAAAAAATACGACCCTTCGCAAAAAGATATGTTCAACATACAGGAGCAGTTGATCACAGCAGCATGTGTTCCCGCTGTTCGCGAAGCAGTGAAGAAGTGGAGAGCAAACGACTACAAAGGCATTACAGAAACAACAAGAGAGTTATTGAATTTCTGGTTTCGCACGGACCATGTGTTACCAAACGGAAATAGTTTTCGTTTTCACACAGCACAGCGTGAGGCCATAGAAACCTTGATTTATATTTTTGAAGTTGCTAAAGTCAAAAGCCGAAAAGAACTACTGGAGAAGTTTGCTTTCACACAAAAAGATTTGAGGCTGCCGCCTTATGATGAATTTGCCCGATATTGTTTGAAGATGGCGACAGGCAGCGGAAAAACTTTTGTGATGTGCATGAGCATTGTCTGGCATTTTGCTAATTATCTGAGAGGTGAACAAGGTTATGCCAACAATTTTTTAATTCTTGCTCCCAATGTCATTGTGTTTGACCGTTTGAAAACAGATTTTGAAAGTGGTTATGTTTTCAGAACCCTTCCATTCATTCCAAAACATTTGCTTTGGCTTTGGGACATGAATTATTACATGCGGGGCGATACAGAACGCAGCCACAGCCAGGGAGCATTGTACCTCACTAACATTCAACAGTTTTACGAGAGGGGAACGCGAAGCAATAATGAAGAGCCGGACGTGATGACTGCAATGCTTGGTAGCATTCCACCAGCACAGAAAACGGAAATCACCGACTTTGATGAACGCATTGCAAAGCGTGAAGGATTGTTGATGGTGATAAATGATGAAGCACATCATACGCACGAAGAAGATAGCGAGTGGAATAACACCATTCGTAAACTTCACTTACAAAAACCAATTGTAGCACAACTTGATTATTCAGCAACCCCTCGTTACAGCAAAGGAAGTTTATTTTCATGGACAATCTTTGATTATCCACTTAAGCAGGCAATACTCGACAGAATTGTAAAACGCCCTATCAAAGGGATTTCTAAATTAGAAGAATCTAAAAGTACAGTCGCCAGTGTTCGTTATAGCGGGTTTTTAACTGCAGGTGTAGAACGTTGGAGAGAATACAATGAACAGTTGAAACCGCTGAACAAGAAACCGATATTGTTTATAATGATGAACAATACAGAAGAAGCAGACGATATTGGTGACTGGATGCGAACAAAATATCCAAAGGAGTTTGGCGGCGAAAAAACATTGGTAATACATACGGATAAAAGCGGTGAAGTTTCAAAGAAAGACCTGGATACAGCGAGAAAAACCGCAAGGGATGTTGACAAGGATAAAAGTCCTGTAAACGTAATTGTGAGTGTGCTTATGCTGCGTGAGGGCTGGGATGTGCAGAATGTAACTGTAGTTGTCGGTTTGCGGCCTTATTCGGCAAAAGCAAACATTCTTCCCGAACAAACCATCGGGCGTGGTTTGAGATTAATGTTCAGAAACATGTCTGGCGGTTACACGGAGAGGGTGGACATTATCGGTAACAACGCGTTCATGGATTTTGTTGAGGATTTGGAAAAGTTAGAAGATTTGAAATTTGAAACATTTCAGATTGGAAAAGACAAACTAAAAATCCTCACAGTACAACCCGAAGAAAAAAAGAAAGACTATGACATTAGCATTCCGGATATTTCACCGCTGCTATCCCGTAAAAAATCATTAGCAGAAGAAATTGCAGCCATTGATGTGATGAAATTCAACATCAACAAACTTCCGTTGAAGGGCAAAGAAATTACCGACACAAAGAAATTTATCTATGAAGGAAGGGATATTCTCACCGACGAAAAGCTTTTAGAGAGAGAATACAAGATACCACAGGCACAGACAGCAGAAGAAGTTATTGGCTATTATGCAAGACGTATCACTCAGAATATTAAACTTCCATCTCAATTTGCCGTTTTGGCTCCAAAAGTTCGTGACTTTTTTGAACGCAAAGCATTCGGACAGACAGTTGATTTGAATGACCCTGTTGCTATCAAAGCAATCAGCAGCAACATAGCCAGTTATGTGGTGATAAAGGAATTTGAAAAAGCCTTACGTGAATTGGTTGTTGAAAAGAAAGAACCACAACTGCTGTCTGAAAATCATTTTCTTTCTTCTACTCCACCATTCCCTACTTCAAAGAAAGTTTTGGAAGCAATGAAAACCGTATTCAACTATACACCATGCGACAATGATTATGAATATATTTTTGCAAAATTTCTTGATAAATCGGAAGATATCATTTCGTTTGCTAAACTGCCCGAGCAGTTTGGATTTTGCATTCAATATACTGACACATTGGCAAACATCAGAAACTATTTCCCTGATTTTCTTGCAATTCATGAGGACGGAAGTCGCTGGATAATTGAAACCAAAGGCAGGGAAGATGTTGAAGTAAAGCTGAAGGATAATGCAGCTATAAACTGGTGCAACACCGCCACCGAACTAACAAAAGAAAACTGGAACTACCTGAAAGTTTTGCAAAAAGAATTTGAAGCACTTCACCCCGACAACTTTGAAGAACTGCTGGCAGGTGCGAATCCGCCAATATTGTATGATTAAATTTTTTATCACTATTGTCCGATAAAAAATATGAGATTTCTCACCGCCGGCTGGCGGAGAGAAATCTCCAATTAGTTTTCCGGACACTATTTTTTTTACATGGAATTTCAGCTATCGCTTGAGCGGGTTATTCACGATATAACAAAAGCTGATTTATCAGATCAAATCGTTACTCCTCTTACAATTCAGGAAAAGCGATTGAAATGGATTAAAAGGTTTGGTTACCTGATTGAAAAAGCTGAAGAAATTGGAATTTCATTTGAGGTTTGCATTAATGGCTCATTTGTAGCGAATAATGAAGAACCAAACGATATTGGTAATGCCTTTTTCTTTGATCCGGATACAGCAAACTCACTTTCAGACTATAAAAAAAATTTTGGCTGAGCTGGCAAAAAATTTGTTTTCAAAATATTGTTGCAATTTTGATGTTTTTTTCACAGCGACAACATAATAAAATCGGAAACTGAAAGCTAAACAAAACTATTTAATTTAATTCTTAATAAAACCTGAGAAAACGATCTATGACCAAAATCAGCGAAAAAAAGGCATCATTTGCTGTTAAATCCGGGAGAGCAAACAAAACAAAAGAAAGCACACAGGCCAAGATATTTGTACTTGACACTTCGGTAATTCTTTACAATCATAATTCGCTCAACAGTTTCAAGGAGCATGATGTAGCAATTCCCATCACAGTTCTCGAAGAGCTTGACCAGTTTAAAAAAGGGAACGACACCATCAATTTTGAGGCAAGGGAATTTATTAGAATCATGGACAGGCTCTCGGAAAACTCCTCCTTACAGCAGTGGATTCCTTTGGGAGACAAGTCTCTGGGGAATTTTAAAGTAGTTATGAACCACAGGGCAAAACCGATGGATGCCGAAGAAGTGTTTGGCGAGCGAAAGGGCGATCATCGGATTTTGAATGCTGCACTGGCACTTCAGCAAGAATACCCAAAGCGAAAAGTGGTTATGGTAACCAAAGATGTTAATCTCAGAATCAAAGCCAAAGCTCTCGGACTTACCGCTGAGGATTTTCTCACCGGTCGTATTGAAAATCTCGACTCCTTGTATTCGGGAATTTCCCGTTACGTAAATGTGAACCGTAAAGTCATCGACAGGTTGTATGCCGAAGGATTATGCGAGGTAAGCGACCTGGAAATTTCATCCCCTGTTCCTAATCAGTATTTTATCCTGCAAAGCAACGGGTCTTCAGCTTTAGGTTATTACAACCCCCGGAATCAGCTCATCGAAAGGCTTGAGAAACAACCGGTAGCGAAAATTAATCCACGAAATGCCGAACAGGTCTTTGCACTTCATGCGGTTACCAATCCCAATACCAGACTGGTGACTTTGCAGGGAATTGCCGGCACCGGCAAAACGCTGCTTGCACTGGCTGGTGCCTGGAACCAGCGAAGAAATTACAAACAGATTTTTCTTGCCCGCCCAATCGTTCCATTGAGCAACAAAGACATCGGATTTTTACCCGGCGATGCGAAATCCAAAATTGAACCTTACATGCAACCTTTGTATGATAACCTGAAGTTTATCCAAAATCAGTTTGGTGAACATGACAAAGAATACCAGAACATCACTGCTGCCATTCAGAACGAAAAACTGATCATTCAGCCACTGGCCTATATTCGCGGCAGAAGTATTTCAAATGTCTTTTTTATTGTGGACGAAGCACAAAATCTTACCCCGCACGAGGTAAAAACCATTATTACCCGTGCAGGCGAAGGAACAAAAATAATTTTCACCGGGGATATTTATCAAATTGATACACCATATCTGGATTCACAGAGCAACGGTCTGTCGTACCTAATTGACCGGATAAAACACCATGAATTGTATGCGCATGTAAGACTTGAAAAGGGCGAACGCTCGGAACTCGCTAATTTGGCAAACGAGATGCTTTAAAATCAAATCCCGAGAAAAATAACATGCATTACTACATCACCAACTACTTTCAGGGTGGCCGCATCTATCTGATCAATGTTGTCCTTGACAGTGTGCCAGTATTCGAAGAAAGTGCCGTTTGAAGAAGTGGCATCAAGATGAATAATGTCAATCATGGGAATGCCGGCAATGACGTTAACAAAATAATGATCGTCAGTGATATAACCTCCCTGTTCAAAAATAAAATAATCAGCATAGCCAATTCGTGCGGCCAGCTCCCAGACTCTTTGTTTGATGTCGGGAGCAAAATGCATCGAAAATCCCTCAAGAGGGAATTTGGCATCCGGAGCGCCTACCATATCCAGTAAGATTCCAAAATTTGCTTTATAATTTGGTACATGAGGATTCCGTGCCCAATACTGTGAACCAAGACCCCACATATCAGTGGATTCATTTGTTTGTCTGTCCTTGGGCGGACCATAATCCTCAAGATCAAAAAGAATAATGTCCACTCCGACGGATGGATTTTTTTCATGCAACTGACGGGCTATTTCAAGAAGTACGCCGGTACCACTTGCACCATCGTTGGCACCGTCAATGGGTTTGTTGTGGTTGGCAGGATCAGGATCATGATCTGCATAAGGGCGCGAATCCCAGTGCGCACCAAATAATATCCGTCGTTGTTGTTCTGGATTAAATACAGCAATGATGTTTTGTCCGTTAAAAACCTGATTGTTGTGAACCCTGGCTTTGAAATCCTGAACATAAACTTTGGCTGAAAAGCGCCTGAGTGTGGATTCGAGCCAGCCGGCACATTGGGCATGTGCTTCACTGCCGGGAACGCGCGGGCCAAACGATAACTGTTTCTCAACATAATAATAAGCTGAATCGGCATTAAAATCAGGAACACTGACTTTTTCAGTCTGTTTCGTTTCGGCTGCGGCAGGAGACTTCTTTTGATTCTTATTCCCGCAAGAAAATAACAGGAATGAAAATATCAATGCAAAAAGCAAAAACCTGCAATGGAATGATTGTTGAAACCCAGCCTGTAAGAACCGGATTATCTGATAATGATAGTACATTAGCTTAATTTTAATGGTTGACCAAAGTATGAGGTAAATACAAACTCCTTTTGTTCTTTGCGCTTGCGCTCATCCAGTTCAAGTTTCTGCAGATTTGGATGCAACACTTTGTAATCACCTGCATAACCAACGGCAAAAATGGTTATTGCAAGATAATCATCACCAATTTTAAATGCTTCGCTAATTTGCCCGCTGTTAAAACCACCCATCTGATGAACAAACAATCCTTCATGCATGGCCTGCACTGTGAGGTGGGCAACAGCCTGTCCCAGATCGTAACTGTGCCATGTGTTCAGAGTGCCGGATTTTAGTGAGTTTTTTCGGGAAACAGCAACCACCAGAACAGGTGCTGTTTTTGCCCACAACTGATTAAATTCAACCAGTGCGTCATGGATTTTTTGGCAGGTTTCGTCGCCGGAGCGTCCAACAATAAAATACCAGGGCTGTTCATTACTTGCGGATGGCGCCCAGCGCGCTGCTTCAAAGAGACGTTCCAGTTGATCATCACTCACCGGACGATGGCTAAAAGCGCGGGGACTCCAGCGCTCTGTTAAAAGTGGATGAATGGGAACACTGGTGTTTGCAGGTTTTTTCATAACTGAATTTTTTGAAGTACAAAGTTACTCTTTATGTGAAATCATCAGCAAAAGCGTTTTTAATGCCTCTCAGAACCTTTTCTGTTTTTATGGCTTTTTCAACAAAATATAGTTCGAAATCCCTGATTTCTCCGGTATTGGTTTTTCTCCTGAAAAAATATCCCGCTAAACTGATCGTTTGGTTGATAATTTCCCTAAAAAAGCAGCCTCAACAACAGGAAACATGAACAGCAAAATCGTTTTTAAAACTGTTTTATTTTACTTTTTTCTCCATCTTGTCTTTTTCTTCAAAGTATCAGGCCAGCAATCCCATTACTATGACGATCCGAAAGCTTCTTTTCGCATGGGACTTGATCTGATCGAAAAAAAACAGTTCGGAGCAGCACAAGAGGTATTTGGACGGCTTATCGAAGCGCTTCCTGCAGGTGAATCCGTAATGCTGCTCGAAGCAGAATACCATGATGCACTATGCGATTATTACCTCAATCATCCTCAGGCCGGCGAAAAATTCAGCAAATTTGTGCAGCATTATCCCGATCACAGTAAAACCAACCTTGCTATCCTGCATCTTGGATTAATTGAATACAGCCAGCGTAAATACAAAAACGCACTGGAGTATTTCGGGCGCGTTGACCCTTTTCGCCTCAGTCCGGAAATAACACCGGAATACCTTTACAAAACCGGCTATTCGTATCTGCAGCGCGAAGATTTTTCGAAAGCAAAGGATGCATTGTTCCCGATACTGAATACACCTTCCGATTACCGCAACGCTGCCAATTATTATTACGCCAGCATTGCTTTTCTCGAAAAAGATTATCAAAAAGCACTGCTTTATTTTGAGAAAGTTGACAAAACATCAGAATTTGCAGGGGAAGTATCTCAATATTTGATTCAAATCAATTATGTGAATAAAAATTATGATCAAGTCATACTAACCGGCTCAAAACTCATTGAAGGTGATATTCAGGACAAAAAGAGAGCCGGAGAACTGGCCCGTATTGTTGCTGAAGCTTATTACCAGAAAAAAGATTTTGCCAACGCCTTAATCTATTTCGAGCGCTATATCAAAGATACCCGCAGATCGCCAACCCGTGAAGAAAACTATCAGTTGGGATATGCCAGTTATCAGACAGGCGATTTCAAAAAAGCAATCGGTTTTTTTGAAAAATCAATTAAAGACAAAGACGAGCTTTCGCAAAATGCACATTATCATCTGGCCGATTGCTATCTGCAAACCGGACAAAAAAATTTTGCCAGGAATGCGTTCTATGCTGCTTTTCAAATACAAGGCAATGAAGACTTGCGCGAGGATGCTTTGTTCAACTATGCCAAACTTACTTTTGAGCTGGCTTACGATCCATTCAATTCGTCATTGAAGGCTCTCAACCAGTATATTCGCGATTATCCAGCTTCTGATCGTATTGATGAAGCCTATCATTATCTGACCAACCTGTTGCTTTCATCCAAAGACTACCAGGCTTCAGTCAATGCCATAGAGAAACTTGAAATAAAAAACAGGGATTTGCAAACAGCTTATCAGCGATTAACGCTTCAATACGGGATTCAATTATTTAACAACGGAAACTATAAAACTGCTGCAGACAATTTCAGAAAATCACTTCAAACGCAGATAAACAAGGAATTGGCCAACCGTGCAACATTTTGGCTGGGTGAAGCTTATTATCAATCAGGAGACTATCCACGGGCAATTGATCTTTACGAAAAATTTATGACTTCACGGGGAGCTTCGAAACTCGACATTTATCATCTGGCGCTTTACAACCTCGGGTATTCCTATTATAAGCTCAAATACTATGACAATGCAGTAACTTCATTCAGAAACTTTGTTGACCGACCGGGAGAAAGTGAAGGGAAATACATTGCTGATGCACTTACCAGAATCGGCGACAGCTATTTTATCACCAAAAACTATGCACAGGCCGTGAATTATTATCATCAGGCCGCAAACTACTCATCAGGAAAAAACAATGATTACGCACATTTTCAGAAAGCACTATCACAGGGAGCGCAAGGCAAATCAGAAGAAAAAATCATTACCCTGAATAATTTGCTGACCAAAAACCCACAATCTTCCTACGCCGATGATGCATCTTACGAAATTGCCGAAACGTACCTGTTGCTCAACGACAACAGACGGGCTCTGGAATGGTTCGACAAGATTACTACCCTTTATCCCAACAGCAGTTACCTGCAAAAAGCATGGCAAAAAAAAGGAATGATTTATTACAACCAGAATAATCTTGACCAGGCCCTGGAAGTATTGAAGCAACTTGTTACCAATTACCCCAACACTTCAGAATCCCGCGAAGCACTGCTCACCATCCGAAATATCTACATGGATAAAAATGATGTCAGCAGCTATTATACTTTTGCTGAAACAGTTCCTTTTGCCAGTGTTACTAATTCTGAACAGGACTCAATTACTTACATCGCCGCTGAAAATTTTTATCTGAACAACGATTGTCAATCAGCCATTGATGCTTTTGAAAAATATATCGGAAAATTTGAAAACGGGGCTTTTATCCTGAATGCCAGTTTCTATAAAGCCGAATGCGAATACCAGTTGCAAAATTACAGTGAGGCACTCACCGGATATGAATATGTAATTAACTCCCCAAAATCAAAATTCACCGAAAACGCACTGGCGAGAGCAGGGGACATCTGTCTCAATAACAAAGATTTTGAAAAGGCACTCGGGCATTTCTCAACGCTCGAAACCCTGGCCGACCTGCCTGCCAATGTCATTAAAGCTATCAGCGGACAGATGGAGTGTTGTTTTGAACTCGGACAGTATCAGAAAGCACTGGAAGCAGCTCAAAAACTACAAAAGCATGACCGTTTAGGCAACGGACAAATCATCCGTTCACATTATATTGCAGGAAAGTCTGCCCTTTTTACTAACAATTATGACCTGGCTGAAACGGAGCTAAAAAAGACCGTTGATCTTTCTGATGGCATACACGGGGCTGAAGCAAAATATCTGCTGGCCACTGTCGCTTTTCAGCAAAAGGAATTTTCACTTGCAGAAGATCTTGTTATCGGGCTGTCCGTTGAATATCCTTCCTTCGAATACTGGAAAGCCATGGGATTTATTCTGCTTGCTGATGTTTACTCCCAAAATGGAAATACTTTTCAGGCCAAACAAACCCTGCAAAGCATTATCGATAACTATCCGGGCGAAGACCTGAAAGAAATCGCCGGCCAGAAACTCACGACTATCATTCGTGAAGAACAAGAAAATGCCGAAGAACCATTACAAATTGAAGAGGAAAAATAGTCCGGACCACAGGATTGATTAGTTAAAAACGAAATTCGGAAGCATAATCATGAAAAACATAACTTTTGCATCAATCACATTATTCATCATCATTTTGGTGATATTTGCCACAACAACCGGCTCAGCCCAGGGACAGAATCAGGAGGTTACAATTATTGCTCCTTACAAACCCACCATTTCCGATGCGGAAAAAATTCCTGTTTCTGCCACAATCAGAGATACTGTGGTGAAAGTACCGGAAATGAATTACAGCATTGTTTCCCGGCCCATCACCACAGCATATGAAATTGAGCCGCTGAAACCCGTTTTTCTGCAGATTGAGCCAGGTCAGAGCATGAGCCGAAATTACCTGAAAGCAGGTTTTGGTAACTACACTACACCTTATGCCGAATTTTTTGCCAACAGCCTGAGCTCCGAAAAATACTCACTGGGATTTCATGTACGTCATCTTTCGTCACAAGGAGAAATTAAAGACTATCCGGTAAGCAACTTCAGCAGCAACCGTGCTTCGGTTTACGGGAAAAGATATTTATCCGGCAAAGTACTTTCAGCAGATGTTTTTTATGATCGTAATGTGGTTCATTATTATGGCGTCAAAAAGGACGATACAGCGGTTTTTTCATTACCCGATGATGATCTGCGCCAGCGTTTTTCGCTTTTCGGAGGCGACCTGACACTTGCCAGCAACAGCAAACGACGAAACACTGCCGGTTACATTGCCGGTTTACGGTTTTATCATTTATCAGATCTTTTTAATACCCGTGAAACAGGTTTTACGCTGCATTCGGGCATCAGTAAACCGGAAAACATACTTGATATTGCTTCCGAAGAAAAACTCGGGTTAAGTTTTAACCTGGATTTTTGGAACAATAAGGACAGTATTGTTTCTCAGGGTAACGTCATTGCTACAATCAATCCTTATCTTCAGCTTGATTTCGAGCATCTCAACCTGACTCTGGGCGCACAGGGTGCTTTCTCAGCCGATTCATCAGGTTCAGTTTATGTTTATCCTGCGGTAAAAGCTTCTTTTAAGGTCATTCCTGACCATTTACGGGTTTATTTTTCTGCTTCAGGTGGGTTATCACGCAACTCATTTTATGCTGTCAGCCGCGAAAATCCATGGATTAATTCTGTTTTTCCGTTCGGTTTTACAAATACAAAATATGAATTTAAAGGTGGTGTTACTGGTCAGATCAGCCAATTGATCAATTTCAACCTGAGCGCTGCTTATTCGGATGCAGAAAACATTCTTTTATTGGTAAATGACTTCTTTTCTCATTATCAACCTGATGTTCCGCTTAACTTTGCCAACAAATTCACGGGGATTTACGATAATGCTGAAATAACCACCATCAGTGCTGAAATTGGATACGAACAACCGAAAAAAATAAACGCCCTGCTTGTTGTCAATTACACTGATTATTCTATGGAAAAAGAAGAACACCCCTGGCATAAACCTGCACTTGAAGTCAGTTTATTTTCCCGTTATTTCGTTGATTCAAAACTATCGGTGTCAGGTGAGTTGTTCTTCAGAGGGAAAGCTTATGCAAAGATTTATGAATCGTTTTCAGCCACTGAAGCTGTTCGCAAAGCCTATCTTGACGTAAATCTGTCGGCCGAGTATCGCTTACGAGATAAAATTTCCGCTTTCGTTTTGCTGAATAACATGACTGCAACACGCTTTTACCGTTGGTACAATTACCCTTCACAGCGTATCAGTGCGATGGCAGGGATGACATTTGCATTTTGAAAACGTGTGATTCCATTAGCTAATCAGGCTCCAGTCCCTTTTATAATTGCGTAATTGAGCCAGCCTTTCGGCCATCATCCGATTTTCCGGTTTAAGAAGTTCAGGATCAATTTCGAGGATTTCTGAAGCAATGTTGCGTGCAGTGATGAGTATTTTTTCATCTTTGTAAATATCAGCCAGTTTCAATTCAAGAATCCCGCTCTGGCGCGTTCCCTGCAGGTCACCGGGTCCGCGAAGTTCCATATCAACCTTTGCAATTTTAAACCCGTCGGAAGTCTGCACCATTGTATCAATTCTCTTTTTCCCGTCAGCAGTAAGTTTAAAACTGGTCATCAGAATACAATAAGATTGATCTGCACCCCGACCTACTCTTCCGCGCAACTGATGTAATTGAGAAAGTCCGAAACGTTCGGCGTTTTCGATAACCATGACCGTTGCATTGGGGATGTCCACACCCACTTCGATCACTGTTGTAGCAACCATGATTTGTGTTTCCCCCTTCACAAAACGTTTCATTTCAGCTTCTTTTTCTTCGGGTTTCATTTGCCCGTGAACAATACTGATGGCATAATCAGGTAAAGGGAAAGCCCTGCTCAGACTTTCAAAACCTTCCATCAGATCAGCAAGGTCCAGTTTTTCTGACTCTTTAATTAAAGGATAGACCACATAAACCTGCCTTCCTTCAGCAATTTTTCTTTTTAAAAATCCATGTAAAGCCGGTCTTTTTGTATCGTAAAAATGATAAGTCTGAACAGGTTTCCTTCCGGGAGGGAGTTCGTCAATAACCGACACATCCAAATCTCCGTAAACAGTCATGGCAAGTGTGCGTGGAATAGGAGTAGCTGTCATCACCAGAACATGCGGCGGAGTGGTATTCTTTTGCCATAGTTTTGCCCTTTGCTCCACTCCAAAACGATGTTGTTCGTCAATGATGACCAGACCGAGATTGTTGAATCTTACTGCATCTTCGATCAAGGCATGGGTTCCGATCAAAATATTCAGCTCTCCGGATTGAAGGATTTGGTGCAGCAATTTTCTCTCCGCGCTTTTTGTTGATCCGGTCAGTAATTTTACACTGATATTCATGCCACCAAGAAATCTGTTGATTGTTTTGAAATGTTGTTGGGCAAGTATTTCGGTGGGTGCCATCAGGCTGGCCTGAAACCCATTGTCAATTGCAATAAGCATGCACATCAGCGCAACCAGAGTTTTTCCACTGCCGACGTCACCCTGAAGCAAACGGTTCATCTGGCTACCTGTTCCCATGTCAGATCGAATTTCGCGAATAACTCTTTTCTGTGCATTGGTAAGTTCAAAAGGCAGAAACTGATTATAGAATGTATTAAAATGATCGCCGACGATTTTAAAAGTATGACCTTTTATCACCTTTGAGCGATGAATTTTATGCCTGAGCAGCATAAGCTGGATGAAAAAAAGTTCTTCAAATTTTAGTCTTCCGATGGCTTTATCGAGGGTTTCCTGGTTTTCAGGATAGTGAATATTTTTTAGTGCTTCATCACGTCTGATAAACCCGAGCCGCCTGACAATTTCGAGTGAAAGTGTTTCAGGTATAACCAGATCAGCAAGAAGTATGAGTGTTTTGGTGAGTCTGGCTATTCCTTTACTGTCCAGACCTTTTGTTTTTAATTTTTCACCTGACGAATAGAACGGCTGCAACTGTGAGCCCACTGCTTCCCATTCGGTAGCCGGCTCAATTTCAGGATGTACAAAATTGAATCTTCCGTTGAACCACGATGGTTTGCCATAAATAATAAATTGTATTCCGGGTCTGATTTTATCCATCGCCCATTTAATCCCCTGAAACCATACAATCTCAATTTCTCCTGTATCATCAGTCAGCAATGCTGTAAGGCGTTTTGCCCTCCCTTCACCTATGGTCTGAACCTGAATAATTTGTCCTTTTAACTGAAAATAATTCTGGTCGTTGTTTACTTCTGTTACGGATGAGAATTTGCTTCGGTCAACATATCTGAAAGGAAAATAATTAAGCAGGTCATCAAAAGTAAAAATATTAAGTTCTTTTTTAAGCATTTCAGCTCTTTTCGGGCCAACGCCTTTCAGATATTCAATTGGTGTTTGCAGAAATTCCGGCGACATGATAACCTGTTTGATAATAGCTACAAAAATAAATTAAAAACTCCTTGCCGGAATACCGGCAAGGAGTCAGAAAATTTTCAGAAAAAGGAGGCTGTAAGTTTAATAAACCCAAAGCTCCTGCTCGAAATCGCGGATTTCGTTTTTTATCCTTTCCGATTCGAGAAGACCGTCAAGACCTGTAGCATATTCATCAATGCGGCGATCAAAGACATTATCTTCTTTAATGATATAACTGGAAAAACGACGCTGCAGAAACAACTGATCGAATGAAAGCCTGCGGGCGCTGTTTCCGGTATTAAACACTTCATATCTGGCAAGAACAGGCCGGATTTCGGGATAATAGAGCCAGAATAATGGTTTGTAACCCCGAAATTCATTAGTTGTCGGATCAATATCTTCTTTCACCGGACAAATACCAACTATCCGAACCTGCATTTCAGAACGCTGTTTGTCGAAAATCCAGTCTTCTTTTACCCACAGTATTTTAACATCCTGGGGTGAAAACTTAGTTTGTACAATCGTATCAATAAACTGATCAGGATTATTAGGATCAGGGACACGACTTTGCACTGATTCAGTAAGCTCGATCTCAAGTTTAGTTGCTGATACAGGTAGCATTTCCTCAAAATTATCAGTTCTGCCTGGCGCATAGGCAGTTATTTCACCTCCGCGCATTGCATCCCACAAAACCTGAATAAGGCTTCTCCAATTCCCCTGAGGGGTTTCAGGAAAGTAAAGAGGATGGTTCATTTTTTCACGAAAGTCAACGCTTCTCCAGACTCTTTTTTCCCAAAAAACGTCGGATTCTCTGATATAAGAATAAGGGACAGGTTTTAGATCGTTGATATGCATTCGCTCATATGCTTTGTCTTTAGGCTCAGTGATAAGTTGTATTTGATTACCTTCCTGCCCAAACGATAATTTGATTATCGCCAAAAGGATAAAAGTAAGAATGCTGACAAAATTTATTTTACTCATACTTATCAGATTATTATTAATTCATGGTTAGTGTAATAGCAGATAGTTGACGATCAATACCATCTGGTCCCCGGGCAATTATATTCTCAAACCAGATTCTGTCGCCTCTGTTTGAAGTTTGAATTCGGTTTTTCATCTCCTCGGTCAATCGGTTGCTATCTGTTCGTCTTTCCCAGACAATGGAACCTGTAACAGAAATCATATTAAAAGAAACCACTCTGAAAGAAAGATCGAACTCAAAGTCCTGAGGCATTCTTGCCTCAATTCCACCAGCTTCGGCTAAAACATTTCTGTTAATGTTTCCATTATTTACTCCGGCAATCATAGCTACCGGATCAGGTACTTTTTTAATTCTGTAAGGCATTATTCCCTGTTGTTTCAATTGGCCGTCAATCCTTGCCGAAACAGTGATTAATGCTTCTTTATATCCGACCGGGACTGTCGCGATATATTCACCCGGTTCAGCACCTCTTCTGATATTTCCAACAGAGATGTCAACTTCAAGATTTTCGAGAGGAACACCGGGAGATGAAACTGATATCGGGTTATCAACACCTGAATATAAGACATTCATTTTGGTAGCAGATATTGTTGTCGTCGGCTTGGCTACCATGTATTGTGCGGAAAAAGGGTAATAATTCACCTCGCCCGTACCTGTTGTTTGACGGAACAACCCGGCAAATTTTTTGAGTCCTTCACCACCGGCCGGAAAGCTTAATTTAACTACTCCTTCTTTCCCTGAAATTTTGGTTGCTCTGTCAATCTGATCTGGAGTCATCCTGTCTGCGCCCTGCAAAATATATACTTCCGGATCCTGACTGGTTTCATAAGCAGCAACAAGTATTTCGGCTTCATACTTATCACCAACAAAAACGTAATCTCTGTTGGCCATCACTCTGGCTTCAACAACATCATATTTGAATGCTTCTGCATCAATAGCGGACAACAGATAATTAACCACATCAAATTCAGCATTGTAAACTTCAGTAATCATTTTATTGAGAAGGGTAATATCGGCAGCCAGAACAGTCTGGTCAAAATTGTACTGAATCCAGTTCAGTGGTTTACCGTCACGATTGGTATAATCCCCGTTTGTTCGCAATCCTACCTTTATATTATGCCTGTTTTTCTCATCAACCAGATTTAGAATATTTTCACGAAATTCATTAATCCTCCCCAGAAGGATTTTACCTTCACCCTGTGAGCCATCTGTTGAACTGCCTAAAAAAAAGTTGGTAGCAATGGTAAAATCATCCAGCCTGACCAATTGAGTAGTTTGCTTAACCTTTGCGGTATCATAGGGAATTCCTTCAACTTCAGCAATTAATCTGAATTTGACATCCTCGATGTAGGTTCTGATCTCTTCGGACATTTCTTTAGCCTGATGTGCTTTTTCCCGAAAGGGAGCCACTTTATTCTGATTTATCTGGTATTGTTTTTCAAACGTACGGTAAAGCTCATCAAGCTTTTCGGAAAATGTTTCGTTGGTATTAACCACGCTGTCATTAACAAGTGAAAATGCCTCCAGTACCTCTTTTGATACATTCAAAGCTAAGAGTGCAGTGAGTACGAGGTACATCATGGCAATCATTTTTTGCCGCGGGGTTTCTTTGTATCCAGCCATTGATTTTGGATTTTTTTGATTTACAAACTACTTGATGTTCATTGCTGAAAGCATATTGCCATATACACTGTTCAGAGAAGCCATTCGTTTGGTCAATGTATCCAGTTCTCTTTGGTATTGAATGGTTTTGTTTGATGATTCTTCGAGGTTGGAGAGAAACTTCTCAAGTGTTTGTTCCAATTTGGCTGATGCTTGTGTTTGTAATTCTGAATTTGAAAGTTGAAGTTCATAAATCCTGTTCAGTGAGGCAAGATTATCTGATAATTTGCTTAATTGCAGATTAAAATCTTCACTTTTACCTGCTGAACTTTTCAGATCTTCAATTGTTTGGGCAATTCTCTCTGCTGACTGAAAATAGGTTTCAGATAATTTTGCGGCAGAATCTGATGCATTTTTGATGGTTTGCGACAGGTCTTCAGATGCGCGAATGTCGTCTTTAAAGGTTCTGGCAGCATCACTGTAAGCATTTTTCAGTCCTGAAGCCGCATTTGACATGTCCTGAACCTTTGAGGTTAATTCACTTGTAGCGGCCACCTCTTTGTTCATAGCCATTGAAGCATCAGTATAGGTTTTTGACAAGGAAGAAACTGATTGCGAGGCCGTTTTCATGTTGGAAACAAAATCCTGAGTTGCCAGACTTGCATTGGTAAGGTCGTTAAGCTTCGATGCGCTTTCACTTAGTTTTGTAAGCCCGGTTCCCAGACGATGGATGACATTATCATCCAGGTTCACATCTTTTAGCATAATGTCAAGCTGAGTCATTGGTCCGGCACCTGATTTTACAGGTTGTTTCTGAAGTAACGCTTCATCAGGTTTAATTCCATGATAATCTTCCAGAAATTCAGGGTGCACTTTGCTCCAATCGGGCTCAACATGCGGTTTTTGAAGTGCTGATAAGGCAAAGATAATTGCTTCGGTAATCATTCCTACTAAAAGCATTTCAGTAGCCAGAGGGTAGTGATTGATTTTGAAAAGAGCGCCCAAAATAACTATTGATGCACCCAAGCCATAAGCTACTGACATGAAGCGTCTGAAAAAAGGAGTCTCCAGAAAATCAAAAGCTCCATTTTGCTTCCTATTCTCATTTTTTTTGCTCATAACCTAATTGATTATTATTTTGATGTTTAATTAGCAGTTTTATAGATTTCTTAATAAACGTTGGAAGCCCTTCTGGGATTATCACCTTTGGAACGGCCTAAATAAGGCATTACGCAACGGAAACCAATATACGATTTTGCGGTATCCTGATATTCGTAATCTTTTGTTGAAACAAGCAGATAGTGTTCGATATCCTTCCATGAACCACCTTTAATAATTTTTCGTTTCATTGAGATGGGATCATCAGGTTTTGCCAGATAGCTGTAATCCGGATTTAAATCCCATGTAAAAATATTTGCTGATTCATCAAAAGAGCTGTTTGTCCATTCAGCAACATTACCGGCCATATCATACAGGCCAAAGCTGTTTGCAGGATAATGGCCTGCAACAACTGTGGAAGATCCTCCATCATCAACATAATTTCCGCGATTGGGTTTAAAGTTGGCAAGCAGGCAGCCCTTGTCATTGCGACTGTAAGGGCCTCCCCATGGAAAAGGATTTGCCTCATAACCTCCTCTGGCAGCCCACTCCCATTCGGCTTCTGTCGGCAGGCGAAAATCATTTATTCCGGCTTGTTCTCTTCCTTCAAGGTAACCATTGAACAGCGCTGTGCGCCATATACAAAAAGCTCTTGCCTGACTCCAGTTCACACCTACTACAGGATAATTGTCGTAAGTGGGATGCCAGAAGTAAGATTTGGTCAATGGTTCATTGTAACTGTATGGAAAATCATGTATCCAGCATAGTGTATCCGGATAGACATTGATCACATCTTCTTTAACAAATTGTCTTCGTCCCTCAGTTCCGGGCGGACGGTTTGCAAAACTGGCATCTGCAGGGTTACCCTGATTGGTAAAATCTTTCCGTGCTGCCGCTTGCAAATCAATCCAGTAATGTTTGTAATTCAACTTTCTTGTGTCAATTTCCTTCTTACGGAAAAAACGTTCCTCTTCCGGTAAAAACATTTCTTCAAGGGTTTGGGCTGTTTCCTCTTCATCCCACTCAATAGCAGTAGTCCAGTTTAAAAATGGAGGGTCAAACAATTCACCGGTTTTGGCGTCTTCTTCGATAAAATATTCCTCCGGATTTAACTCTCCCAATAATTGTCTGGCTATCGAATCCCTAACCCAATAAACGAATTGACGATACTCGTTGTTGGTAATTTCAGTTTCATCCATGTAGAAGGAACTCACTGTAACCCTTTTTGGATTGTTCATCATAGCATAGGAAACATCTTCTTCTCCAACACCAAGGATAAAAGTACCAAGCGGGACAAAAGACATTCCGTATGGATCTGGCTGACTGAAAGTCGGCCGCTGCTGAACCCCGATCAATTCTCCGTTCCCGGTGTTCTTGCAACTGCTTAAAATTATCCCGATTAACAGGAAAAACAATAGTTTATTCATGTGAACTGCTGATTTTACAGACAGGTTAACGACTTCATGCATTTTTTATTATTGCTGATTTTTTTATACTATGGCAATGAATGATTATAAAATGTAGATTTAAAACTCTTTTAGTCAGGTTGAGTGGCAATGTCATTTTAACGCTCATTACAAAAATCTGGTATTGCGGTAAATCTTTTTGAATTTATCAATTTCAATTTTGAAACAATAACCTACTCTTACTTCATGGCTTCCCTGTGAACCAATGGAAGAGGTAGGAATATCATAGGAATAACCGATATTAAAATCACGATATTGCATTCCAAGTATTATAACAGGAGAATCCTGATAACGGTAACTTAATCCGCCCCATACTTTATTGTTATATCGCAGCAATGCGGTAAAATCGTATTGCGAAGATGTTCCGTCTGTTTTAATCATCACCGATGGCAAAACATCCAGAGAAGGGGTATTGGGAAATGTAAACTCATAGCCTCCGATGACATTAATTTGTCGTTTTAACTGCATGCCGGTTCCATCATTTTTCTTTGCCTGCCTCATTTGCAAAACTGATAAGCCGAGATAATAGTTATCGGGCACTGAATAATATAGTCCCAGCCCGCCATCAATGTAAATATCTGATTCTTCAGCCTTGTTTTGTAATACCGGATCATTGCCCTTATCGCCGGGGGGTTCTAATTTATTGAAATCAATTGTTTTATTTATGAGACTCAACTGAAGTCCAATTCCCAAATCACCAGCACCAAGCATGGTCTGATATGCATAAATCAGATTTACTGTAATATCCTTTTGGTATCCGATTTTATCCTGAATGATTGTTCCTGCCAGTCCCCCCCTTAAAACTTTTACCGGAGAATTAATGGATACAACGTAGGTTTCAGGTGCCACATTAAATGATGTTCCTTCGGCATTGGTTTCTTCAAAACCAACCCATTGCTGTCTGATAAGCCCACCAACGCAAATCCCGTTGGTTGTTCCGGCATATCCCGGATTGTAGGCAATCCTGTTGAACATGTACTGGCTGTATTGCGGTAACTGCTGGGCCTTGAGAAGCATCCCTGCCAAAGTAAAAAAGAAAATTATCGGAATAAATTTTCTTGTCATCGGGACTATATTTGTTTTCTGTTAAAATTTACCACAAAGAAAACACTTTTCATCATAAACATCTGCTGATAATTTGCCAAAGATTTCCAGTCAAAGCATAAAAGCTTGTTTGCTAACGACACAGCACAATTGATATTGCAGGATGAATAAACCTGAAGAGAAAGATTTTCTGGGATACTCCTTTAAAAAACAGATTATAACAAATCTTCAAGATCGTTTACCGGAACTGGTTTTGAAAACGGGCTGAAATCATTGATAGATTTCAAAATTGCATTTAGCTCCTCCTTTTCGGTAGAAATGTATTTAATTGAGAGGTTGATACCAGTGTTTTCATAAAAAATGTAGGCATTTTTGCCTGAAATTTTAAAATTTTGTGGTGGTACAGACTTTTGATCGGTATATTTTCGCAGGAGCGATAAAGCAACTATGTTTGTGTCAACCTTTGAAACATCAGAAAAAAACATCTCTCCGAAAAAGAATTTTTTTTCGATAAAATGATAAATTAAACGTACGCCGGTATTAAAAATTCGCTCACGATAGCCAAGCCTCCTCCAAAAATAATTCTGATATTTAAAGGTGTCAAAACAGCTGAATTTCTTTTTTTGATTCTTAATCCTCCGAAAAGAAGTATTAAAAGGTGTGTTTTGAAATTCAATTTTCTTGTCGGTTTTAAACTCAAGAATGCTATCTTTTGACATGACACTCCGGAAATGGTTTAATGCATCCAGTTTGGAGCATGACTGCAAAAAATTTCTGTTGGCAACTCTAACCCGCATTGAACCGGCAATATAATCCTGAAAAGTGTAACTGAATCGCCCGAAAATCAATTTTAAAAGGTAATACTTCAACATTTCGTTTTATTCTTAAAAACAAAAGTATTGTTTTTTTTTGCAAGATAACTAAAATTATCCCAAAAATTATTCAACCTCCTGCAAAATGCTCATTTCAATCCGTAACTTTTCCATTTTACGTAATATGCAATCCAATTTTTGCGAATAAGTCAAGGCTTTTCTTTGTTGTTTCTGCGTTATGCCAGGTTTGATTGA
>RZYY01000189.1 GCA_009930115.1 Sphingobacteriia bacterium
GGGTGTCAGCTATACATGCCGTGGATGCCGAGATCAGGCTGTTTGACCGGCTTTTCAGGGTAGAAAACCCTGAAGATGTAGCTGAAGGAGAAGATTACAAAATCAACCTCAATCCAGATTCCCTGAAAATACTCACACACTGTAAACTTGAACCTGAACTGACCAATGCAGTACCTGGTGAAAAGTTTCAGTTTCAACGACTTGGCTATTTCACAGTAGATCCTGAAACAACTCCGGGTAATCTGGTGTTCAACAGAACTGTTCCTCTTAAAGACAGCTGGACAAAGTCAAATCAGTAAGCTTAGCTGTGTTTATCAAGAATACTCGCTGAGCTCAAAAAGTGATTGTTCCGGAACTAATTCCGATATTAAATCTTATTTATCAACCAACTGATTTTTCTGGATTTTTACCATTGCTCTCGTTGCAAAATAATCTGAAATAAAAAAGAGGCTGCCCCAAAGTGTTTGATTTTGCGCAAAGCTAATAATGATAATGGTTTCAGAAGTTTTTAGCCTCCTTTTTGTCTATTATACCTCATTTTGCAGTAAATTCCGGTTTATTTTACCTGCGAAAGATGCACAAAAGTCTGAGGATATGGAATTGAAATGTCGTTTTTATCAAAACTCTTCTTTACGGTTTCGTTAAGATCGAAGAAGACATCCCAGTAATCAGCAGCTTCGACCCACACACGGAGGACAATATTCACTGAACTGTCGCCAAGGCTGGACACAGCGATAAAAGGTTCAGGGTTCTTTAAAACTCTTTTGTCGGCATCAATCAAACTTTTTAAAACTTCTTTGGCATGGTCAATTTTGTCATCATAACCAATACCAAATGTCAGGTCCACACGGCGCTGCGGTTCTGCGGAATAATTAACCATTGCACCTGTTGAAAGTCCGCCGTTTGGAATGATAACGGTTTTATTATCCGGAGTCTTCAGAATTGTATTAAAAATCTGGATTTCACTTACTGTTCCTGAAAATCCCTGAGCCTCGATAAAATCTCCCACTTTGAATGGTTTAAACAAGACGATCATAACCCCGCCGGCAAAATTCTGAAGTGAACCGGAAAGTGCCATACCTACGGCAAGACCGGCTGCAGCAAGAACAGCTACAAACGACGTCATTTCTACACCAATCATAGAGATCACACTGATGAACAGCATGATTTTAAGTAAAATGTTGATAAGTGGCAAGAGGAACTTCCGAAGGGTGACATCTATGTTTGCTTTTTCCATTGCGCGGCTGATAGCTTTTACAATCAGTTTTATGATCCATAATCCGATGATGAGTGCCACCAGCGCCAATAAAACTTTTAGCCCATATTCAATGGCTAATGCGTAAATCGTTTCAAAAATTTCCATGATCTGCTTTTTTAATTAATGTTTAATAAAAATAGGTTGTTATTTGTTTCAATGCACATAGAACTATAAAATTCCAATTTCAGGGATTAATTTAAAAACAAAAGCCCTCCGGTTTCAATGAAGGGCTTTGTAATTGTAAACCTGAATTACTTTTTGAGCAAGTCTCTGATTTCGGTGAGCAGTTGCTCTTCTTTGGTTGGGGCGGGTGGTGGTGGTGCTGCTGGTTTTTCCTTTTTCTTGGAAGCATTAATTGCCTTAATAACCAGGAAAATAGAAAAGGCAATAATCAGGAAATCAATTATCACCTGAATAAAGGTACCATAACGCAAAGTTACGGCTGCCACATCGCCCTGTGCTTCCTTGAGGGTAATGACCAGGTCGGTAAAGTTCATCCCACCTAACAAAAGTCCGATCGGTGGCATTAACACATCAGCAACAAAAGAGGTGACAATTTTGCCAAAAGCACCGCCAATAACCACTGCAACAGCCAGGTCAATCACATTGCCCCGCATTGCAAAGTCCTTGAATTCTTTAATCATACTCATAATAGGTAATTTTTGATAGTAAGACTATTATTTAAAAATTATAGGCAAACCCAATCCCGAAGGTTTGTTTCACCTGAAGTTTATCATTTGCTTTAACAACAATGTTGTTCCCGCCAATCCCGCCAACCGGAGGAACACTCTCAATACGCACATCACCGGGCATGTAGGCAAAGTGAACAAAAGCATTGGCCGAAAACCATTTGCTAAGTTTGTAATTGATGAAATTTTGCCAGTTGAAATCCAAGGGTGCTGTACCATCAGGAATAACATCGTCTTTCAGATAATTGTAAAAAAGATTTAGCTTGGATTCGAAATTAAAGTCAGTTTTGATGTCTTTTTTCAAATAAAACTCTGCAAAAGCGCCGAGTTTCAGTTTTGATAAAGAACCATCGGAAATTTTTATACCCTGATCATTATATTCAGCAGGATCGACACCGAATGCTCCAAGATCAGCCAAGGCCTGATCGGTTACAAAAATGGTGCGCATGGAAACCGGGCTGAAAAGTATGCTGAAATAATCCACCGGTTTATACATTAAACCTGGTGCAATGGTAAGATAAGCGGGAGCAAGGAATTTGGAAATCACGGTGGAATCGTCAGGATAATTGTATCCGTTGGAAAACTGAGAGGTAAAATTGATGAGACCACTTCCACTGAGTTTATCAGAAATTTTTTGATTAAACTGAGAATTTAACTCAATAAGGTCTTCGTTTTTTCTGATACCCTGATCTCCGCTTTTTAGCAAACCGTATTTCAGGGTTGCACTGTTATTGACCGAAAAATTGTTTTTTGTGTAATCAGCAAAAAACTTGAATAGTGCCATCGTTGCAACTGAGTTTTCACCACCAGCCGACCAGTTCGAAAAACTTGCCTGATTAAGCGTTAAACTGGTAATCCCGCTGGTTTTCCATGGGCCTTTGCTTTCTTCTGCTTCCTGTGCTACAACTCCAAGACTAAAAAGGAGTAAGATCATCAATGCAATTCTTTTCATTTTCTAAAATAAGTTATTAAATAATTAAGTATTTTAAAGTGTTTTTTCTTACTTAGTTTGCAAAGGTAGATTAAGATTGACAAATTAATGGTTTAATATTGTGTTTTTTATAACTTTTAACAGTTTGTTGGTCATTTGAAACACTGCATCTTTGTTGGTTTTCTTTTCTCCGAAATAATCTGCCGTTTTATGTCTAAATGGTTGCTAAACAATTGTTTATTAAATAAAATCTTTGCTCTTACAGGAATTTCTGATAACCGGCAGTGAATCGGTCAGTTCCAGCATTGTTATCTTACGAAATTCATTTCCTGCCAGGAAAAAAAGCTGAATAATACCCTAAATTATTGTGGTTGACATGTAAACAAAATATCTTCCTTGTGTGAAAAAGACCCAATAAGTCTTTTGACACAAAAACAACTTCAAAAACCCACTATGATTTGATTGATGATTCCTGTTAAAGCAGAGTCCGTTTTAAAAGTCTCTGTTTTTGATTTGTAAAATTTTTTAGGTCCTGATTCCTAAAATAAATGTTGAAAATCAGGCCTGCCCATAATATGGGATAATCCTGATTTTCAACATTTAAAGGACAAATCAGACTTTTGAAACGACCTGTTTCAATGATTGCCACAGGCATCATTAAAACAGCTTTTTCGATGTTGTTTGTTTTCCGAAAGCACCTTTATTAATAGGCAAAAAGCGGGAACTGTTCCATCATTTTGTTTACCTCTTTTTTTACCTGACTGATCACATTTTCATTTTCAAAATCAGAAATCACCCTGTCAATGAGTTCCACGATTGGCTCCATGTGTTCTTCTTTAAGGCCTCGTGTAGTGATGGCTGGGGTGCCAATTCGCAGTCCGGATGTCTGGAACGGGCTGCGGCTGTCAAAAGGAACCATATTTTTGTTAACGGTGATATCAGCTTTTACCAGCGCATCTTCCACCTTGCGTCCGGTAATATCAGGGAATTTGGTTCTGAGGTCAATCAGCATCAGGTGATTGTCTGTTCCGCCGGAAATGACATGATAACCTTTATCAACAAATGCCTTAGCCATAATGCTTGCATTCTTTTTTACCTGGATGATGTAGTGCATGTATTCATCAGTAAGTGCTTCGCCGTAAGCAACTGCTTTAGCTGCGATGACATGTTCGAGCGGTCCGCCCTGAACGCCCGGGAAAACAGCTGAGTTGATCATATCGGACATCATTTTTACTTCTCCTTTTTTTGTTGTCAGCCCCCAGGGATTTTCAAAATCTTTTCCCATCAGTATCATTCCTCCTCTCGGGCCACGCAACGTTTTATGAGTGGTAGTGGTAACAAAATGGCAGTGTGGCAACGGGTCAGTCAAAACACCGCGGGCAATAAGTCCGGCAGGGTGGGCTATGTCAGCCATCAGCAAAGCTCCGACCTGATCGGCAATAGCGCGCATACGGGCATAATCCCAGTCACGTGAATACGCTGAAGCACCGGCGATAATAAGTTTTGGTTTTGTTTCCAGTGCTTTCTTTTCCATCTGGTCGTAATCTATTGTGCCGGTTTCTTTTGAAACGCCGTAAGCAACCGGATTGTAAAGAATTCCCGAAGAGTTTACCGGCGAACCATGTGAAAGGTGTCCTCCATGCGACAGATCGAGTCCCATAAAAGTATCACCCGGTTTAAGACAAGCAAGAAAAATAGCCATGTTGGCCTGTGCACCTGAGTGTGGTTGAACATTGGCATATTCGGCATTGAACAATTCTTTTGCACGGTCTATTGCAAGCTGTTCAGTCTGGTCAACCTTTTCACAACCACCATAATAACGCTTCCCGGGGTATCCTTCAGCGTATTTGTTAGTCATTACTGACCCCATAGCTTCAAGCACCTGAACGCTGACAAAATT